>JBHLPN010000094.1:0-9754 GCA_048939445.1 Promethearchaeota archaeon
TTGAGTTGTCTTTCCTTTTCCCGCTCGTTGTCCTGTTTTTCTATGTTGCCCAACTCTCCCATACCCATGCGTGCGCCGCCCTCTCATTTTTCGGACTTTTTTAGGGAATTTTCTTGTAATTATTCATCACCTTATTGTTATAGCATTTTATGAATTAATTCATTAATATATATACCAACATTTCCCAGTGTTCCCCCTTCATTGTAATGTTTCTTAATAGTACCTCGATGTCCTTTTCTGGGAGGATGTAATCGAAAAATAGGTTTAATTTTATAAATATCTTTTTCTTGGTATTGTATTTCTCCAGTCAACAGACCTTTTGCTAATTCTCGGAAATTCTTATATTTTGTTAGATTTTTAATATGTTCTTCTGTTAAAGGACGATTACCTTCAACTTTTCCTCTTACTCTCAATAATCTAATCAATGTTTTCTCATTAATTTCTCCATATGAAATATAATCTTTGCATTTAACAAGCATGCCTTTATATGAAGGGGTTCCTAAAATAAGAACTCCATGGTTTACTTTATACATTCTAAGCATTTTAAGCGTATCCAATATCTTTCTCCTCATCCCTGGAGCTCCCCGAATACGTACTGCAAAATATAATTTCGGTGCGGAATCTGCTTCCTTTATTCTTGATTTTTTTTTTGCCATAGCCATTTATACTCCACTCTTAGTTATAAATTAAAGTTATATTTATGGGCATTTTTTAAAGCATCAAAAGTAGCTTTTACTAAATTCTCACTTGTCCTTGTATCACCAAAAGTTTTACTCCAGATATCTTCAATACCACATAATCTTAAAACTTGCTTAACTTTATCAGCACATGCCAATCCTACTCCTGCTGGTGCTGGAATTAATCGAATCTTAACTGAACCACATTTTCCTTCTATTCTAAAAGGAATACTATGAGTTCCTCCGCATCCACACTCTCCACTTCCACACCCTCTCATAATAGGAATTACCGACAATTTTGCTTTATCAATAGCTTTTCTAATAGCAGGTCCAACTTCTTTGCTTTTTGAAGCCCCAACACCAAGGAACCCATCTGCTCCTACAATTACAACTGCTTTAAATCGACTACGTTGACCGCTAGCAGTCATTTTTTGAATCATTTTAATGGTTATAACATCCTCTCGTAATTGCGGTAAGAGAATATCTATTATTTCTTTTTCTTTTACTACAAGATTATTTTGAAAAATCTTATCTAGAGTTATGAGTCCTTGCTTGACAAGCTCGCCTAATTTGGTTTTGGGGAACCATTCCTCTTCAACACTCCTTAATCGACTCATTTCATTTCACTTTTTTAAGCTTTATTTTCTATTGATTTTAATGAAGTTGAAAAAAGTTGAGATATTTTTTGGGGATCAACTTTATTCTTGTTTAAATAACCAGAAAATATCTTTTCAAATTTTTCCAGTTCAGCTGATTTTAAATTTTTTGCATATTCTTCAATATGAGTGCCTTTAATCCTATCTCCTAAATTTTCTGGAAAAAATTCTTCACGATAAGGTATAGTTATTCCTGCATCTACTATTCCTTTACATGCAGCAAGTACTCGATTTCTATGGTAAAAGACACCTAAATCAAAAACAGCATCTTGAATATTTTTAGCCTTTGCTCTAACTCCTGCTAAATATCCTGTTAAATATGCCGCGGGAATATTTCCAGTATTTGCATTCCATCCAAATTTTGAAGTTAATTCCCTAGAAAAAGCGGAAACTAAGACTTTATCTCCACTGAATTTAGATTGGATTATTTGAACCCTCATATGATCATTTGAGGCTCGGATAGCTACTCTTAACTTTCTTGATTTTAGTAATTTTAATCTTTTATGATAATCTGTTTTGCCCTCATTGCGGCGGCGTAATGATCTTTTATACCTTGGACCTTTTGCCATTTTTAACGCCCTCTCCCTCGTCTTATTAATTCCTTTTCTTTAATATATCTATTTAATTGAGCAACACTATAGAACATCCCACCTTTAGCATTCAAGTATAATTTCCGATAATTAGCCGCCGTAATAAGTTTACGATCTCTAAGTTTTTTTAGTTCTCGTCTAATTGGACGAATACGTCTTATCCAGGCTCTTTTTTTAGGGGTTCTGGCATGTTTTGAGCCCTTTCTTTTACCTAATCCTCTTGCTCTTCCTTTTTTCTTTCTTTCATGTCTAAGGTTTTTTCGATACTTTGAGACCCCTTTTTTATATTTTTTCTGAATTACTCCTTGTTTTATTAAATTTCGGATATCTTCACGAGTTATAGCTAAGGATATATCTTCAATTAAATATGGATCAAAATATATTCGATTCTCTCCACACTTGAGAATTTCAGCTGCCATCCTTTTTTGTGGTTTTAAATTCATTTTATTCCCTCTCTAAAGCGTCTTCTAAATCATCAATTTCAATAAATTCTTCATCACTTATATCTGATAAAGGAGACTCTGCTATTGCCTCTAACCTTTCAATTTCTTTTTGTGAAATTCCAAGGTTTAATATTTTAAATCCTCTTTTTTGACAATAATCAATAAGAGCAACACGTTTCCTTGAACCTAACTTGCTAGAAATTCTAATAGCTTGGCGATTTTTATTTAAATTATTTAAATCTTGTATTGTATTGACCCTTACTTCTTCATACCCAGATGGATGTAAGCCCCTTACTTTTTTAGGGGTTCTATATCCAACTGTAGGAGTTTTAACACCTGATTTCTTTTTCTTTCTAGTTTTTGAATCAATACCTCTAGCTTTTCTCCATGAATTATTAACTCTTTTATACCTCCAAGATTCAACTCGTCTAAATGAGGGTCTTTTTTGATTCATTTTTTTCCGAAGTTCCATCAGTCTTTTTTCTTGTACCATAATATTAACCTCACTTTATTGTATTTCCCAGACTACTTCCTCTCCTAACATTTTTTTATACAAATAGATTCCATCCTGAAAGACTCTCGGGTCTTTTTTTCGGATACGACAAGCTCTTTTAACATTTGCAGCAGCTTGTCCTAATAATTCTTTATCAGGGCCAATAAAATATACATCCTCCCCTTTTAATTCAACTTTTACATTTTCCGGATATTTTGCCTTTCTAGGAGCTCTTTCTCCTAAGAAGTTAACAATGTGAACCTCTCTCTTTTCTGGTTTCACTTCACAATTACAAGGAAAATGTGAATAACAAATTTTTGATACATATTTATAATTTGTTTGAACACCGATGATTAAATTATTAATGATACTAACTACAGTTTTAATTAAAGCTAATGTTCCACTTTTTGGAAAGTTAGTGGAAAATATAATCTTATTCCTTTCAATTGAGACTTTTATACCTCTTATATGTGAAAAATCTTTTGTAATATCTCCATTTGGTCCTTTAACTCTGATGTGATGCCCACCTTCCAGTGTAACTTTTATTCCTTTGGGTATTTCCAATTCCTCCTTGAAAAACGCTATTTTTACCATATTTTATTCACACCATTTGAATTTAATAAATATAACATAAAGTATGACCACCTATATGCTTTTCTTCTGCTTCATTCATAGTCATTATTCCTTGGTTTGTGGTCAGTATTATCAATCCTAAACCAGGCGCGGGTAATAATTTTCTCTCCAACATCTCAAATTGAGATATTTTATAATTTAACCTCATTAAACCAGCACATTGATTAATTTTACCTAGTAAGGCTATCTTAAATTTTCCCTGTCGCCCATCATCATATCTTTCAAATTCTCCAATATAAGCATGTCTCTGAAATATCCGAAGAATTTGTTGAAAAACCTTAGAAGCTGGACTAATTATTACTTCCTTTTTGCGTGCTCTTTCTGCGTTTTTAAGAGCGCAACAAGCATCTGCAATTGTGTTGGTCATAATATTTAAACTTTTTAATTTCCTCCTATATAATTCCTATTCAAATCTTTTAAATCCAATATCTTTCCCTATTTCATAAAAACATCTTCGACAGATATATAATCCATAGCGTCTTATAACTCCTCTGTGAGTATGACAACGTCTGCACTCACGAACCCCTTTCCCATAATGCTTTCCTTGTGGCACCTTCTCTCACCTTATATCATTATATAAATTCTAAATCTAATTTTTGGACAATAGCAACTCCAAATTTTTGTTTTAAAAAATATTGGGTCTCTTCACGGGACACATAATGATGATGAGAAACTTTAGCACGAGATTTTCGTCTAAATTTAACTCTCATCCCAGGTCTTACTACTCTCCCAACGCAATCTAGACCCCATATACCAATTCTATTATCATATTCAATACCTGGAATAGAAATATGTTCGGTTACTCCAAAACCAAAATTACCATAATCATCAAAACTTTTTCTCAAAATTTTATTATTATTTACAATTAATAATCGTTTAAGTAGCCTTTCTGCATTTTGACCTCTAACTGTGACTTTAGCACCGATTGGACGACCTTTTCTTAGATTAAATTCTTTTACATTGGTTTTTGATAGAGTTTTAATAGCTTTTTGACCTGTAATAGTTTCTAAAACGCTTACTGCTTTTTCAAGTTCCTCTCCGCCAACTCCAACACCAATATTCAAAACTAACTTTTCTAAATATGGTTTTTTCATTGGGTTTTTCCACTTCTCATCAAATTCTTTTGACAGAACATCTGGAGTTTTTCTTTTTGTTTTGCTAGACATTTTTTCTCACTTGATTATTTTCTTCATACTGTTAACTTTTCTATTTAGATATATCAATTTCAGAATTTTCTTCTCCTATAATAAATGTATAATCATAAAGAGTTTCTGTATGACCACCATTATGCTGAATTGATACTGTACTCGCTTTTGGGCCAAATCTTTTCAATATATTAATGATTTTTCCAACTTGTCCAATATTTTTACCAGACATAATGATAGCAATATTATTTTCTTTAAATCTTAATATTTTTTGAATTTCTTGTTCAGGAATGGAAAGTTTCAAAACATCCATTCTCTTATATATATCTTCTTTAGGATTCCTTGCATCTTTAACTCTAATTAAAATATTTCTCCCATCATGAAGATTTAATTGGATATGGCCTCCTTTTATCGTTGTTTTATTATCTATTCTACATAATTTGAAGGCACTTTCTTCTTCAGAGATTTCATGCAGAATTAAACCATGATGAGAATCTGGTAATATTCTATAATGTTTATTCATTTTTTCTATTGAAAATACATCCATTAATCCAACCGGATATGACTTATTTCTAATAACTTTTCCATCAACCTTAAAATATCCTAAGCCAATCAATTTTTTTGCTTCCTTATGATTATCAACAATAGAAAGCAGATCTCTCACAATATGAAGGAGAGGTAAACAAAATCTGTTAGGGTGAGGTCCTGAAGTAGGTTTTACAAAAAAAGTCCCATGCTTTCTTTTAATTTGTAAATGTGCAGGTGTATTAAGCCTTTTTAAGGTTTTATTACCACCATGCCTTGTCATTTTTTATTTTTCCACCTCTTTTTCTTTCTTTGGCCCTTTCAAATCCTCTTCATAAAATCCATACAAAGCCTTTCTTTCAATCATATTTGCGCGCCATGGATCCATTTTTTTTTCCTTAGTAAATTTAGTGATGATTAAATTCGATATATGTATTGGAGGATGGAACTGGGTTCCATCAGTCTTTTCAAATTGAGCTTCTTTAATTTTTGCTCTCTGATTTTTTGTAATTTCTAACACTTCGCCTTCGAAGTCTGCAAATTCCCCACGAGTTATTCTTACATGATCTCCTACTCTAAGTGGAAGTCTTTTAATCCCATATTCATCGCGTAGAAAATCAGCTACCCGAGTACTAAGTAATTTTGAACGTTGATTACTCTTATAATTAAATAAGGCTTTCCTTTGTTTACTAGGCTTTCGACTTTTAACTTTCATTTTTAATCCCTTAATTATATTATTAATGATGATATTGAGGCTAGTCTTGGGAACATTTCGGCGGCTTCTCTTGCTACTGGACCTCTAATCTCAGTTCCACGGGGGTCACCTTCTTTTGTCACAATAACACCAGCATTATCTTCGAAACAGAGTCTAGTTCCATCTAATCGTCTGTAGATCATTTTTTGTCTGACTATTACTGCTTTTACGATATTTCCTCGTAATTCAGGTTTTCCTTTTTTAATTGTAACAGTACACACACTTCCAACCGACGCTTTTGGTAACCTTCTTAATCGTGTCTTAAAACCATCTACATTTATGATTTGAGCTATTTTAGCTCCTGAATTATCGGTAATAATAATTCTTGACCCATTACATAAACCATAACTAGTACGAGGTTTAGTATAGGTCTTTCTTCCCAGTTTTCTTCTTGTACCCATTTATGCCACCCTGCTTGAAATTTTGTCTAATACTATAAATGCTTTTGTTTTTGATATTTTTCGAGATTCCCCAACTCTTACTAAATCTCCTATTTCAATCTCATGAATTAAACAATCTGGTAGGTGACAAGCAAGTTTTGTATTTCGGCGCTCATATCTTTGATATTTTTTGATAAATTGAACATAGTCGCGTCTAATGATGATAGTGTTTTTAGATTTTTTACTTACAACTACTCCTTGTGTAATTTTCCCTCTTATTCGTGTATTGCCATGAAAGGGACATGATAGATCTTTGCAATCTTCAGCTTTCCCCTTAGGAGACACTACACCAGGTATACCGATATTTCTACTCATTTTATTAACCATCTCTTCTTCTTTAAACTTCTTAATCTGTTTACAGGAAGTCCAACAATCTTATTTCCTTGAACTTCTAAATAATAATTCTTTCCCTCATTCATTTGATTTGGTATTTTGAATCTAAATATATGATCTTTTTTAATATATTTCTTTAATTTATTTTTTTTTTTGGTAATTAACATATCTCTTGTTTCATCAATCACAACGCCTATTGGTAAAAATTTTTTATCATTTAAGCTTGATTTTGGTTTAGCTAATGCATAAAAACCTATTAAATCATGGTATATTAAAAATTTTGGATTACTCATCATCTTTCTTCATTCATCACAGTAAGTAATCTTGCTATCTGCTTTCGTAATAGTTTCGCTTTGGCTGGATTATCAGAAAGACCTCCACCAGTTTGCATCGAATACAACATCATTAATTCTTCCCTTAGACTGATTAAAGCTCTTTCTCTTTCTCTTTCATCCATTTCACGTATTCGTTTTGCCGTTAAAATATCCATTTTACTCTCACAGTTTTTTTTTTATATTTCTTTTTTTTTTTGTTTCTCTTCTTCATCATCTTTACTAGAGACTAAAGAGATCTCAGAAATTTCTCCCTCGTCTACTTCATCAAGTAGTTCCTTATCTTCCTCAGCTAAAACTCCTTCTTCTTCTTCGATTACATAATCTACTCGTGTTTTTGCTAATTTTGCCTCCTCCTCTGCTTGAGCTTTGGCTAAAAGGGCATTTTTAATTTTAATATCATCACCCATTTTCGTATTCGCACGCATTATTTTCACAATTACACCTAAAACTCCTGATTTCTGTATACATTGTGCAACACCTTTATCTACTCCTTCTTGAGCAGGTTGGCCGCTTTTGGACATCGTACCAGCACGAAATATTTGTGTACGGGCTCTCTGGCTAGTTACCTTTCCTGAAATAATAATTTCGACTCCACGTGCACCCGCATCCATTACTTTTCTTAGTATATAATAACCTGCTCTTCTATAGTGTCTTCCTCTATCCAAACTGTATGCTAACCTTTCTGCCATAATTTGTGCATCTAAATCTGGTTGAGACACTTCTTCTACCTCTATTTGGGGCATTTCTAACCCGAATCGATCTTGGAGGACATCTGTAATTTCTTGAATTCTCTTTCCACCCTTACCAATTACCAAGCCTGGGCGTGAGGTTTTTAATGTTATTCTTACTCCAAGTGGAGTTCGTTGTAATTCTACTCCTGCAAATCCAGCACGGATTAACTCTGAACGCAAGTATTCGTTTATTTGCATCAATTTTATTCCTTGTTCGATAAAATTTTTTACTAATGGGCTCATTTTTTCTCAATTATTTTAAATTCATGAATTTATCAATATTATTCAAATACCTAACTTGGGAATTCATAGATGACAATTTCTATATGTGATAAGTGTCTATATTTTGCTGTACTACGTCCACGAGCGCGTGAAATGTATCTTTTTATTATTCTTCCCTTATGCGTTGCGGCATGAATAATTCTGCACAAATCAATATCTAAACCTTTATATTCAGCATTTGATTCTGCAGATGCGAGAATTTCATAAATTCTAGCAGCTGCTTTTTGAGGATACCTTCCAGCATACCACTTAAATTGCTTTAAATCGTGTTTGTGAGCAACTTTTTTCTTATGTCTTCTAAAAGGTACAGATTGTTCTAAATTAATAACTTTTTCTAAAAATGTTTTTGCTCCCTCTACTTTCATTCCTTTTATTACTGCGCAAATTTCTCTCGCATGTTTTGGTTTAATTCTAATATCTCGACCTGATGCTTTTGCTAATCTATCTGCATCATACTTCTGTTCTACAAAAGAATAACCCCAAGTAGGCATTTTTTATCAACTCATTATGTATATCATTATTTCAATGGAACATATTTGGAACTCCTTGTGGCTCCTATCCCTGGTGAACCATGCTGAACTCTTTTCCTAGTCAATGAAAATTCACCTAAATAATGACCAATCATCTCTGGTTTTATTTCAACAACTTCAAAGATTCTCCCATTGTACACACCAATTTTGAGACCTACCATTTCAGGAAAAATAATCATATCTCTTACATGAGTTCTTGTAAGAAGATCTTTCCCTCTCTTTTTAGCACGATATGCACGTCTTAATCTTTCAAGCAATTTTTTTTGTCTTGGAGGTAATCCTCGTCTTAATGATCTTCTTGCTCGAGCTGGGAGTAATTGAATGAATTGATCCATATTCATTTTTTTTAGTGCTTCTAAAGTGAATCCTCTATATTTGAATCTTAGCCTGTCTAACTCTGCTTCTGTATCAAGTTCTCCCACTTCTACAAACTCTTCATCTATTTCTTCCTCAATTTCAGTTTTTATCTCTTTCTCTGAATCTGAGTCTTTTTCTGAATCATTTTGAAGCTCTAGTTCCTTTTCTTCTGATTTTTTTTCATCAGATTGTTCATCCGGAGCCATTTTTTAACCAATCTGCTTATTCCATTTATATTATTCTATAAAATTTTACTCATATAGTTTATTACGGTAAGGTTTGTAGTGTTGAATTAAATTTTAACTTTTAGGTTAAGCTAGCAAAAATCATAAAACTTATAAGTCTTAGATGTAATTTTGAAGAGAATCTTAATTATATTACTGCCTTAAGGCATAGTCTGCTTTTTATCTACTTCTTTCACGATTAAAAAAATATTACATATAGTAGTTTGGATTAAAAACTCGTTTAATATCGTTCTCATCAAATTTCCCATTCCAACTTTCTTTTATAACCACAAATTCATACTTTTCTTTATTGGGATTGATAATTGAATGGTATGTATTTATAGGATTTTGGAATGTTTTCCCTTTCTCAACAAAATAATATACTTTATTTCTATTGATTATAATCGGTTTTCCCTCAATTATTTCCCAAGATTCATTTCTATATTTATGGATTTGAATTGAAAGTCCAAATTCGGGTCTAACAAAAATTAGATTATAATTTGGATAAGTGAATTTAAAACTATACCACTTTGGAAGTGTATCAATATATCCTTCAGGGATATTATATCTTTTTTTAAAAAATTCTGGTTTAAAATTAATTTTTTT
>JBHLPN010000375.1:0-3058 GCA_048939445.1 Promethearchaeota archaeon
GCATCTTTATTATATATCCATGAGCCATGTTCATCAGTTATATATTTTAATAGAATATAAGACCAGCCAATACAGATTTCATCTCCAGGACCGATATCAAATTTCTTATAAAATTTTCGTACATCTATCGCAGTAAGTTTATCAATTTTAGGGGATATTTCTTTTGTCAATTTAATATCTTCAGAATTAGCTATCACAAGATCTATACATTTTTTGCGTTTAAAACCGAAACTTTTAGCAAGTGAAATTGATGCTAGATTGTCTGATGCTGTATCATATTGAGCTGCTTTTACTCCTATTTTAGCAGCATACTCTACAGCATAGCCCAATTGTAATTTGCCAATACCTTGACCTTGATATGAAACTTTTATTCTTCCCCCTTCTAACCAGGCGATATCCTTATTATATAACTTAACTCTTCCAAATCCAATTAACTCAGTTTTATTTTCATCTATAAAAGTCCCGTAATTCATACAATTCTTCTCTTGGAGCCATTCATGGATAACATAAGGAATATAATCATCTCCATTCCAAATTTCTTTACTAATATCCTTAATAGCTGGAACGTCTTCACGCGTTAATTCTCGGAAATAAACTTTCATACTAAATCTTTCAAATCCACTAATCAGTGAGTATTATTAAATAAAAGCCTACTGAAAAATTTATTTATTTTTAAATCTCCCTCAGAACTTTACAATTAATTTTAAATATAGTTTTGACAATAAGAATACTATTAAAAAGACTTAATAAATGATCAAAATGACAGAAAAAATGATGCAAAATAGCCCATATTCGTCAAAAATCTGGACAAAATCATACGATAATCATGTAAAACAAGATATTGACTATGAAATAATATCCTTAGCTGATTCGATGAAAAGGACTGTAAGAGATTTTCCGCATGATTTATGCTACGATCTTCAAGGATCTACAAACACTTTTAGAGAAATGGAAAAAATGATTAACAGTTTTGCGAACTTCTTTATTCAAAATGGTTTGAAAAAGGGAGATAGAATAGCAATTCATTTACCTAACATTCCTCAATATATAATCGCATTGTATGGAACATTTTATGCCGGTTGTACCTCTACAGGGATGAATTTTCTATTACAACCTAATGAGATTATATACCAGCTGAAAGATAGCGGGGCAGTTGCCATACTAACCCTAGATTCTTTCTATGAGCAAAATGTCCGAAAAGCGCTCTCTACAGGTAAAACTAATATTGAAATTGTGATTACCACTAATGTTGCTGATATGCTAAATATAGATTCTTCTATGAAAGAACAATTAATAAAAATAGGAAAAGTGCCTTATGGAGAGGTCGTACCCCTAGATGGAATAAAATTCTTTTCATTTAAAGAAATATTAGCAAATTATCCAAAAGATAAATCTCCTGATGTAAAAATAGATCCAATTGAGGATATTGCGTTTCTTCAATATACAGGAGGTACTACTGGACCTCCAAAAGGGGCAATATTAACTCATGCGAATGAAACAATTAACCTTCAACAAGTTGTGCATCAATGGGAAATTGATGTAACAAGAGGAAAAGAAATATTTATTTCAGGATTTCCATTCTTTCATTTAGCTGGTATGTTTTTCAATCTTGGCGCAGTACACTATGGTGCCACTCAACTTTTAATTCCAGATCCTAGAGATGTCAATTACATCACAAATAAAATCATTGAATACCATCCAACCTTTATGGCAAATGTTCCAACTCTCTATTTAATGCTTTTAAAAAATCGGAAATTTAAAAAGGCAGATCTGAGTTCATTTAAACTTTATGTTTCAGGAGCAGCTCCTTTTCCTGCTGAAAGTATAAGAGAATTCGAAAGTATCGTTGGAAAACATAAATTATTAGAAGTATATGGTATGACAGAAGCATCTCCTATTGTAACCCTCAATCCATATCTTGGGACAAGAAAAATAGGTACAGTAGGCCTTCCTGTTTCAAACACTGAAGTTAAAATTGTAGATGTGTCAGATAAAAGTAAAGAAGTTCCTATTAACGAGCCTGGTGAAATTGTTATTAAAGGACCTCAAATATTTAGGGGATATTGGAATAAGCCTGAAGAAACTAACAATGCTCTTAAAGATGGATGGTTCTTTTCTGGAGATGTTGGTATAATGGACGAAGATGGTTATATAAAAATCGTAGATCGCACAAAAGATATGATAATCGTCTCAGGCTATAAAGTTTTTAGTGTTGAAGTTGACAATAAAATGAATAAGCATCCAGCAATCGAATTATGTTCATGCATCGGAATTCCTGACCCAGATCGTCCTGGATCTGAAATAGTCAAATTGCATGTACTTTTGAAAAAAGAATATGAAGCCAATGAAGAAATAAAAGCAGATATCTTAAATTATGCCAAAGAACACCTAGCAAAATATAAGATACCTAAAATCATTGAAATTTCAGATCATTTGCCACTGACAGCAGTCGGCAAAATCGATAAAAAGGCTTTAAGGAAAATGTAGTTAATACATTTTTTTAATCTTTAGTTTTGAAATATCTCCTATAAATATTATAGTATAAAGTAAGAGCAATAGTATAATGAATTATAATGCTAGGTATAATCCCTAATTTTAAAAATACGTAGCCAATATATAGTCCCATTAAAAATGGATATCCAAGGTTTATCAGCAGAATTGTTAAATTCTTATAACGAAACCAGATGTGAATATGAAATAAAGAAAATATCAAACTTGAAAGGGGTATAGCTATAATCGAATCCAATTCTAAAACGTGAACTAAAATTCCTAGGCTATAATACCTAAAAATTAATTCTTCTATTATAATAATTATTGGAAAGAAAAACCAGATGATTATTTTATTATTCTTATTAATAAAAGTATTTATAACATCTTGTTTTCTCATAACTTCAACATTTTTATTATTATAACCAAAAAGTTCAATAATTTTACCCAGAAACAAAAGTACTAATAGACCTATTATAAAAATAACAATTATAAACCAATCTAACTCTTTTATTGTAAAATATTCGAGATATACTCCAAAAAACATTGGAGTGGTTAAAATTATTAATAA
>JBHLPN010000095.1:0-9670 GCA_048939445.1 Promethearchaeota archaeon
CGATAAATTAAACTTTTAATTAAACTTTCTTTCCATTCTATTTTAGGTAATTTCATTTAGGATTTCACTCTAAGGTTTTAATTTTAATTTGAGGTTAAGGTTTTAATATCAGTATTTAATTCATTAAGTTAAATACTTTCTGGAAAATCAAACAGGACAAATATTTTTTAAACAATAAAAGTATAAACTTAAAACGTAACATTATAAAGAACATTTTTACTGAAACATATCAGTAAGAATATTTAAATTTGAGTTTCATTTAAATAGATTCGGCTCTAATTTTTTATTTTATAGAGTTCTATATTTTCTATATATGTGTTCCGTAAAATGAATCCAATTGGTAAAAGAAATTGAAAAAACTAAAAAGACTTAATAATTTGTAATGATGAATTATGAATGTTTATAAAATCTTTTAAAACATTATTAGAAAGATCGATTATATTATAAAAAAGGGACAATAATTATTTTACCTGTTTTGGAGAAAATTAAAAAATGAGTATCTATGCTGATGATGTTGTAAACTTTACATCTGTCCTAAAAATTGCATATAATTTCTTAACAGGTAGAGATTATTTACTAAAGAAAAAAACAAAAGAAAGAAAAACTCTGATTTCTGTAGCTTCTGGATTCCCTGATTTAGTGTTTGCCGCTGATTCGATTCCTGTTTTTCCTATTCGAATGGAAAAATTTAAATTAAATTTGTATTTACTTGCTTTAAATTCAGCAACAAATTTGTTCGGATGGAATCTTACAACCAAATTATTAGGAATAGCTAGGCAAATCGACTTTTTAAAAATTGTTGATAATGTACTAAATGATGTGATTAACTCAATTAATGAAAAATATAATTTATTGCATGATTTAGCTATAAGTAAGAATGTATCAGCTGATTTTTGTTATGGTATTAAATCTATTTATGGAATGCATGTTTCAGAAGCAAATACTTGTGATTGTAGTTTAAATTTTACTATAAGATGCAATAGATATAATCAGTATCTTAAATCTTTAAGAGCAATTATACCAAATCAAATTTGGGTCGAAATACCACCAATTGATAAAGAAAATGAAGAAAAACAGTTGGAGATAATGGCTAATAATATACAAAAGGCAATTGCAGAAATAGAGAATATAACAGGAAATATTATCACAGATAATAGTTTAAATAAACAATTTCGAATAGGAAATCAAGTAAAGAGATATTATAAATCAATTATTTATGAGATTAGCAGTTCAGATTTCTATCCTTGTAATCCTGCTACATTTGCAGAAATTTTAGCATTGTTAACAATCTCTTTTCAAGATTATAACTCTAATGCTCAAAGATATTTAGAAAATATTAGCCAACTAGTGAAAGAAATGAGAGAACGTGTAGAAAGAGGTGTTGGGATGGATGTGTCTGATATGCCAAGATTATTATTAACTCCAATATTCAATGGTTGGGAACCAGAAACCCAAGAGATTATATATAAATTAGGAGGGAAGATGATATATTCAGATTGGGATTTATTGGGATTATTAGAAGAAATTCCTGTTTCAAAAGATTCTAATCCTGTTGAAGAGTATGCCCGATTTCTTCTAAATGCATCAAATAAAGGTTTATTATGTTTAAATGATTGTGAGGCATTAATCAATTCTTACCTGAAATATATTAAAAAAACAAGATTTGATGGTCTTATTATAAACCAACTTGCTGATTGTCATATAGATACTCGTTGTTACAACTTATTAAAAAATAAAATTAGAACAGATCTGAGAATACCATCAATTAGTATTAAATTTAAGAAGATTGGTGAGAATATAGAACAAATAAGAGCCAAATTTGGACCCTTTATGGAACTGTTTAGTTAATTAGCATTTATGAACCGAAAAAATCAGATGGCTTTAGTAAATGTTGGTCTTCTTTCTCCTTTTTTGCTTTTTCATGAGGGTCAACCCACTCTGGCTCACCGCCAGATGCTTTAGTTGCTCCACCTGCGGGAGTTTTTAATCCTTGTGGTTTTAAACTAATGTCAGCAGAGATAGGTTCAGGTTGATGCCCCACAGCCACTGGTTGAGGCTGTGCATATGTAACTCCTCCTGCTTTTAAAACTTTTAACTCACTAAGAACTTTTTCGAGATTCATTGATTGAACACTTTTATTCATTGTATCCATTATTTCTTTTAATGACTTTGATGTTTCTCTTAATCCCTTTGGATTAATTCCTGTAAGTAAAGAATCTAAGTTGGCACTTATGTTTTCATTTAATTCATTTAATGATTCCAACACAGTATTCCAATGCTTATTCATTTGAGATTCAATTGCACTAATCATTTTGATTGTTTCATTCATGAAATTAACGTGAGCTTCGTATCGTTCCTCATCCTTTGCACGTAAGTCTGATATAAGCATTATAAGTTTCCGTAATGCTTCTTTTTCCTCACTCATTTTTTACCAAAAAATATATTATTTTTTCTATTATTATTATGATTATAAAGAAATTTATATGTATGGATTTTGAAAACAAATGAATCCATTATTTTTATCTTAATTTGATTGAATAATCGAAATTAAATATTAAAATGCCTACAAAAAACTCAGAATGGATTAGAAATCCAAGAATTCTTGAAATTAATACATGGCCTTGGTTGCACTTCTTATCTGAATCTATTAATCGTGAAATTACTTTAAATACGATTCCTAATGAATTTTTTGATCAAGAGATAAAATATATAGATGCTGTATGGTTTATGGGCGTTTGGGAAAGAAGTCCTGCGAGTAAAAAAATAGCCTTTGAACATCCTGATTTACAAAAAGAATATCATAAAGCTTTACCTGATTTTAGGGACAAAGATGTCATAGGCTCCCCATATTCTATATATTACTACCATGTAGATAAAAATATTGGAGGGATTGATGGTTTAAATACTGTAAGAAAAAGATTAGCTGAAAAAGACATACGCTTAATATTAGATTACGTTCCAAACCATATGTCAATTGATTCTTTATGGACATTCGAACCCGATTTATTTATTGAAGGAACTTTAGACGATTTAATGACTCAACCTTTTGATTATTTCAGTATTGGAAAAAAAGTTTATGCTTATGGTCGCGATCCAAATTTTCCCGCTTGGACAGACACAATTCAAATTAACGCATTTTCAAAAGAAGCTCGTCAAAAGATAATCAATACAATCTTATTTATTGCAGAAATTTGTGATGGGATTAGATGTGACATGGCTATGTTGATGACAAATAAAGTTTTTAGTAATACATGGGGAAAAAAAGCAGGTCCCCCTCTTAATAAAGAATTTTGGGAAGAAATCATACCTGCGGTCAAAGAAAAATATCCAAATTTTGTATTTCTGGCAGAAGTATATTGGGATATGGAATGGGAGCTTCAACAACAAGGATTTGATTTTTGTTATGATAAGAGGTTATATGAAAGATTAGCTCATGAAAATGCAATCACTATTAGAGATCATCTTGAAGCAAAATGGGCATATCAAAGCAGGCTTTTAAGATTTATTGAAAATCATGATGAATTAAGGGCTGTAGAAAGATTTGGACAAGAAAAATCAAAAGCTGCAGCGATTATAGCATTAACCTTACCTGGAGCAAGATTGATTTATGAGGGCCAAACTCGAGGTCATAAAATAAAATTACCAGTTCAATTAGGCAGAAAACCTTTTGAGGAGGATAATAAAGATATTTTTGATTTTTATCAAGATTTACTAAAATCTATACCAGGAAGAGAATTTGAGAATGCTAGTTGGGCACTTTGTAAAACAGAATCAGTTGTTTCGGGAGATTCTTCATTTTCCAACGTAATTTCTTATCTTTGGTGGAGTAATAAAAACTATAGACTTGTTGTAGTTAATTATAGTGATTCGTTTTCAAAAGCCCATATAAGAATAAAACCCTTCCATTTTGAAGGTGTGAGGTGGAAATTTACTGATTTACTCCAACAGAAATCATATACTTATAATGGAGAGGATTTATTTAAATATGGTTTGTATATTGAATTAAATGCTTGGCAAGGCCATATTTTTAATATAGAAAAAGCAATTTAATAAAAAATTAATGAACTGTAACAGTTTTTGCTAAATTCAATGGTTTATCCGGGTCTAAATTGTGTTCTAATGCAGCATAGTAAGCTAATAGTTGCAAAGCAGGTATAAAAGTTATTGGACTAAAAAGACTATGATATTTATCCCCTGATTGGGGTATTCGAATAGTAATATCACTCAATTCAGCTATTTTTTTATCATCTTCCACTACTAATGATATAATTTTTCCACCTCTAGACTTAAACTCCATTAAATTCCCAACTAATCTTTCATATGTCTCATCTGGAGGTGCAATAAATATTATAGGGTATCCTTCCCTAACTAATGATATTGGCCCATGTTTTGCATGTGCTGCTGAATATCCTTCAATAAAGCGACATGCAACTTCTTTTAATTTCAAACCACCTTCCTTAGCAGTAGCAATTGAAATTCCTCGTGCTAAAAAGAAAAAATTCAGATTTTTTTCTAAATTTCTTACTATATATTTAATTAATTCAACATTTTTTTCAAGAAAATCCTCAATAATTTTAGGAATCGAGTAAAGAGCGTCATAATATTTTTGGATTTCGTCTTGTGATTCAACTGTTCTTAACTTGGCAATTTCCAAAGCCACTAAAGATTGCACTAAAATTTGAGTTACGAAAGTTTTTGTTGCAGCAACTCCGATCTCTGGTCCTGCTTGGGTAATTAAAATATTATCAGAATGTCTGGTAAGGGTTGATCCTACAATATTTGTGATAGAAAGAATTTTAACATTCGGTTTATACTCTTTTGCCCACCGAACTGCTTCAATTAAATCAATAGTTTCTCCCGATTGGGAAATTGCTATAATAATAGAGTTCTCTTCTAATGAATTTCTTAGTTCCGTTTTAAATTCAGAACATTCTATCGCTTGAATATATTTACCTAAAAATCTTGTAATAATAAACTTACCTGCTAATGCAGCATAGAATGATGTTCCAGCAGCTGTGATATAAATATTTTCTGCCGATAATAAGATTTCTGCAAATTGTTTTAACGATTTGTTGGAGATCTTCATAGTTCGTCTTAATGCAGACGGCTCTTCATAAATCTCTTTTAACATAAAATGCTCGTAACCACCTTTTTCCGCTGCATCAATGCTCCAATCAATATGTTGAATTTGTTTCTGTTTAGGAAGATCACTATTATAAATATCATAAAATTCTACTGTCCCTGCTTTTAAAATTGCAATCTCATCATCTTCTAATATATAACATTTACGTGTATATGGGAGAAAAGCAGGAATATCTGAAGCACAATATGATGTTTTTCCCTCTTCTATTCCTATTACGAGTGGTGATTCTCTTCGAACAGCAATGATAGTATTTGGATAATCTGCATGGCAAATCGCTAATCCATACGCCCCTTCACATTTCTTGATAGCATTAACCACTGCTTCTTTAAAATCACCATTTTTTTTCAAGTTTTCTTCAATTAAATGCGGTATAATTTCGGTATCAGTTTCTGATTTAAAAATATGACCTTTAGATAACAATTCTTCTTTAAGTTCAATAAAATTTTCAAGAATTCCGTTATGAATAACAGCAATTTTGTCATTACAATCCAAATGAGGATGACTATTTATTTTCGTTGGAGGACCATGAGTTGCCCATCGCGTATGAGCCAATGCTAGTTTAGAACCGTTAGGAAATTCATCTAACTTTAACTTTTTGTGAATCTCTTCAATTTTACCAGCATCCTTTTTAACAAGTAGTTTAGATTCAAATTGGGACACTATCCCACAGGAATCATATCCTCGATACTCTAAGCGCCTTATCCCTTCTAGCGCTATTTTACCAATGGGTTTATTTTGGTTTGTAATTATCCCGAATATACCACACATAGTTTTTAAGATTAAATTTAGATTAAATTTAACTTCTGCATATTTTTCATTGCAACATTATTCATTTCTATTGAATGATTTATATCAATTGTTGATTCTCCTGAAATTCTCAAATATGGACTTGTTCCAGACCGTCTAATCAAAAGCCAACCGTCCTCATAATCGAATCTACAGCCATCCATTCTATTGATAGTCACATTGTCTTTTCCCATGATATTAAATGACTCTTTCATTTCATTAATAATTTTCTGATGAATTTCCTCGGTAAACGAAATATCCTTTTTTAGTTTAAATTTCTCTGCATAATATGGGTATTCTGGTATCTCTTTTAGCAATTCTTTCAAACTTTTCCCCGTCTTAGTAATCATTTGTAAGACAAAAGCAATTGTAACAATTGAATCTGGACCAAAATGAAAATTGGGCCAAATATATGTGCCTGAAGTTTCACCTCCTATGAATCCTCCAGATTCTTGTAGAGCGAGTGATACTTTTATATCCCCAACTTCTGTTCTTATAACCTGACAACCAAGTGGATTTAATACATCTTCAATTAAGCTTGATGAATTAACAGGAGTAGCTACTTTCATTTGTTCTTTTGAAATTAATTTTTCTTGAATGATATATTTAGCTAATAATGCTAATAATCGAATGGGATCAACGATCTCACCACTCTCATCTAAAAAAATAACTCTATCAGCGTCTCCGTCAAGAGCAATGCCTATATCTTCTTTCTGGGATATTTTTAAGAATTTGGAAATTTGGATTAAATTCTCTTTACTCGGTTCTGAATGGCGTCCTGGAAATCTTCCATCCATTTGACTATTTATAGTCATAATATTGACATTGTAAGTAGAAAGAAGCTTTGGGACAATATCACATCCAGAACCATTCCCTGGATCTACAATAGCATGTAACTTACTTCCTTCAAAATTAATGTTATCAATTATATTTGAAATATGGAGATCATTTATATCATTAATTTCAGTTACCTTCCCTATTTGATCATATTCAATCTTAATATAATCTTTATTATCATAAATTCGGGATATTTCTACTTCTTGTTCAGGTGAAAATCCCACACCTGATGGATTCCATAATTTTAATCCAATATATTCGGGTGTATTATGAGATGCGGTAATCATACATCCCGCATCAGCATCCAGAAAGCGAAGAGAGGCTGCTAATGTAGGAGTAGTAACGATTCCTAGAGTTTTAACATTACATCCACTACTGATAATGCCAGAAATTAATGCATGTTCTATTGGTAAAGCAGACATCCTAATATCTTTACCAATAATTACTGTAGCTCCCGTTTTAAGATATGTACCTAAGGCAAGCCCAACGTCTAAAGCCATTTGTGGTGTAAACATAAGATCTGAATCTGAATAATTTAAAAACACACGTCGGATACCAGAGGTTCCAAAAATTGAATTTGTCATTATTAGTTTCTTAAGCGTAATTATTACTTTTAACGAATACAGCGTATCTTAATATAAGATTAAGAAGGTTTTTTGCTTTTTATATTTAATTTATGTAATTTTTTGTTGTTGGATCAAGAAAATTATGAAAGAAAAAACCAGATATTAAATCTATCTGGTTTATTGTACCTTTCAAATCTTGATAGAAAATGGAAAATTATTATTTTTTTTAAATAATAAATTAATTAGTACCGAATCAACAGCACTATTGTAAGGCTTTTTTCCATATGATTTTTCGAGGTTTATTTAACATATTGGACTTGTACTTTAAAGAGATTGATCTATTTTACAATAATATTGATCTATATTTCATCTTGCGAAATATTTGTTTCCATAAAAAATAAATGAAAAAATCTCAAATACTAAAGAATTAATTAGAGAAAAAGCAAAATTCAGGCATTTGAAAGTAAAACAAGTTACAGGAAAAACATTTTATTAATTTAAATTAACTTTTTCATTATTTTTATCATTTAGCAAATTTAATATTTAATAGCATTAAGACTAAAAATTATTTATTAATCTTAATCATTTTAATAAGATAATGAAAAAAACTGTTGATATTTATGGATTTTACTGATTTTGAGTTAATTTATAAAGAAAATCGATGGGAAGTTAAAGATAAAAAGAAAGTTAAAGCTAAATTGAGAGAAATTGTCGGAGATAATAATGTTTCATCAAATGAAATTGATTTATTGGCTTATACGAAAGATACGACATTAATAGGAATGAATTGGACAATTCAAGGAAAATTGGCAGGAATTCCAGATTTTATTACGTGGCCAGACACTGTAGAACAAATATGCGACATTTTAAAGTTTGCGAATCAAGAGAAAATTCCTGTTATACCTTATGGAGAGGGTTCTGGGGTTGTGGGAGGTGGTATTCCAATTTATGGCGGAATCATAATAGATATGAAAAAATTCAATAAAATATTAGAGATAAATGATAAAAATTTAACTGTTACTGCTCAAACAGGGATTAACGGAATGAATTTAGAAAGGATTTTAAATTCAAAAGGTTATACCACGGGTCATATCCCCCAATCAATTTATACATCTTCTCTAGGAGGATGGATTGCTCATCGCGCGGCAGGTCAATTCAGTACAAAATATGGGAAGATTGAAGATATTATATTAGGTATGGAGTTAATTTTGCCTCAAGGTGATATAGTTAATTTTAAAACAATTCCGAGGGCTTCAACAGGACCCCAACTTGAAAAATTATTTATAGGGGGAGAAGGCACTCTTGGAATCGTTACTAAAGCCACGCTGAAGATTTGGCCTTTTCCAGAAAAAAGAACATTAATTTCATACGCTTTTCCTTCCATCGAAGAATCTTTTGAGGCAATAAGACAAATTTTAAGAGAGAATATATACCCCGCAGTAATAAGAATTTACGATCAATTTGAAACAATGAGACATTTTCCAGATATTGATAATGCAAGAGATAAGGTTATGGTTATATTTGTTTGTGAGGGGAATAAAAAGCTTGTTGATTTAGAAGAATCAATTACTAAAGAAAAATCTGAGAATAATTCAGGTGTGGACTGTGGAGCAACTCCTGTAGAACATTGGTTTGAGACTAGATTTAGAGTAACAGAAACTTCAGAAATGCCTCCATATAAAATTGTATTTGATACTATTGAAATCGCGTCTTTATGGGAAAATGCAGCAAATATTTACCATTCTGTTTTAGAATCAATGAGAAAATTACAAGGAGTTATCATGATTACTGCTCATGTTTCACATTTTTATCCAAGTGGAGTAGGGATTTATTTCTCTTTTGGTGGAGTCCCTCCTAAAGAACAAACGGATTTTGAATATTATCAGAAATGCTGGGATACAATAATTAAAGCTGTTTTAGATGCTGGTGGCTCAATTGCACATCACCATGGAATTGGAATTAATAGATCTCATTGGATGGAAAGTGAAAGGGGTACATCTATGAATACATTAAAAAAAATTAAAAAATTACTGGATCCCAATAATATTCTAAATCCAGGGAAGATTTATGTAGATACCTGGAAAGGAGGCGCAAAATAAATGGGTGTCGAAGAAACATTAAAAAAGTACAGTTGGATTCTACCACTCATTCAAAAGGCTGATAGAGCAACCAGATCAACGATAATGAAAAATTTTAGACAAAAAAAGGCGAACTTTTTTCCTGAAGGGGAATTTAAAGCCGATGTGGATAATCTAATTAAATGTATGTTATGTCCTAATATGTGCAGGTTTGATTGTGGTGTATTGCAGGCATCACTGACAGAAACAATGAGTCCTGC
>JBHLPN010000376.1:0-3029 GCA_048939445.1 Promethearchaeota archaeon
GATCAATATTCCCCTCAATTTTTTTTATCTCTTCCAAGACCATCTCAAAAAATTCTTCATCAGCTTCGAGAATTTTAATTGGGTGTATAAAGAGTCCTGTTACATTGATTGGCATTTTTGAGAAATTCGACAACATTTCATCTAACATGTTTTTTAGTTCTTTTCTATGCGTTTTTATAATTTCTAAAGCATGACCAAAAGCTTCAATTTGTTCTTCAAAACTTAAAATTGGAAACATTGAAAAAGCTACATAGAAGTCTTCATCCATTTTCCCTATATAATTATATAAAACATCATAAACTTTTTTTTTTAAGATATTATAACCAAAATCTGTTATCCTATAGTTTTTACGTGTTCTATTATCAATCTCTTCTTCAAAACTCGCCACTAATTCATCAATTTCTAATCTGTCCAATGTTCTATAAATTGTAGAGAATGAGAAATCTACTCCTATGTTCGTCCAATCTCTCATTCCTCGTTCTTCAATTCTTTTATTAATATCATAAGCATGACATCCACCTTCATGCATTTTTTCATTAATTAACCCTAAAATGACGAAAGCTCGATGTTTTAAAGTATAATTTTCAGTCAAGATTAATCAATATTATTTTCATTTCTAAATAATTGACAATAAATTAATATTTGCAAAATATGAAAACTGCATATATAAATGTTTGCAAAAAATGAAAAATGACAATATAATAAAAAATAAAAATCAATAAAATTAAAGAGATAGGATTTATAAACCTATATTAGGTGATTAAAATTTGGATATGAAAGAAATTATGGAAAAATGTCAATTAACTGAAGAAGAAATGAAGGAATTTTTACATTTAACAAAAAATGTAGACCATAAAGAAGATCATAGTCGTGCTTATAGAACCATGATGAATCAAACGAGGAGAGAATTATTAAACTTTATTGGAATTAGTATTAAAACATTTGAACAAATAAAAAATAAATTTCAAGAAGAGGAAGATCTATTAAGATATCATTTATCAATGTTAGAACAATTATTTTACATCATGAATACAGAAAGTGGTTGGAAAGCAACCCCAAGAGGAATTGGTTTTATGAATAATGCAATAATGGGAGATTGAGTTAGTTCTTTCATTTTAAAATATAAAATCAGTCTGATTTTATTAAAGACTTCAATAATCTATTTTTTTAAAACTTAAAAATAAATAAAAAAAGGATTAAGAGAAGTTTTTATCCTTGAAATCTTTTTTCTAGTGTTTTCTGATGTATAGCGAAAGCTAAAAAAAGAAAGCCAAATCCAAATCCAAATAAAACAAAAATATCAATTAATAATCCAAAAAGCCCAAATGCACTAACTTCTCCTAATCCAACGTTTATAACATCAAGACAATATGTAAGTGGAGATATCACAGCAGTAGGAAGTGACGTAATTGGCATAAAAAGTGGACTAATAAACAACAACGGAAATTTTATGAAAATTTGTAAAATCATGGTATTTCCAGGATTTCTTGTCGGTGGAGCTGAGATAATCAAGCTAAAACTAGAAAAGACAAACGCAGATATAATCATAGCAGCAATAATTAGAAAATAATTAATGACTAATCCACTTGATAGAAATATTACTCCTAGAATTAAAGGAATTGAAGAGAATAACATGCCGTATATAAATGAACCCCAAATACTACCAATTAATATTGTTTTAATTGAAACCGGGCATGTAATCAAGCGCTCAAAAGTACCACGCATAGTCTCCCATGGAAAAATAATTGGTCCTAATGAAGTTGAAGTTAAGAAAAGAACCATTACTAATATTCCAGAAACTAAATAAACAGGTGATATATTTCTTCCTATTGTAAAAGCAAAAAATAAAATTACAGGAAAAAATATTCCTTGAATTAATACTGGAGGTTTATTATAATAAATTTTCAAATCTTTTTTAGTAATTGTGAAAGACCTCTTTAATTGAGTTTTAAAATTTTTAAACCTAGATTTTTTAGCTATTAAGAATTCCATATTATTTTCTACCACCTCTTTCAATTATTTTTAAAAAAGCATCTTCTAATTTTGGTTGATGTGTGTTTAATTGTCTTATAATTAGATGATTCTGTTTGATGAAATCCACAATTTCACAAATACTTTCATGAATATCTTCTACAATTACATGAAAACCTTCTCTTACCTCTTGAACTTCTTTTACTGTATTCAATTCTTCAATTTTAGTTTTACTTACTCCATTAGAAAAATAAAAATCAATTGCTTTATATTCCTGAGTCAAAATTTTTAAGTTTTCAGGAGTATCCAAACTTATGATTTTACCATGATTAATAATTGCGATTCTATGACATAATTCATTTGCAACTTCCATATCATGAGTTGTAAGGAAGATTGTAACACCTTTTTCATTATATTCTCTAATTAATTGTTTGATTATGCGAGCAGACTGTACGTCTAATCCACTTGTTGGTTCATCAAGAAATAAAATTTCTGGATTACTCATTAGTGCCATACATAACAGTAATCTTTGCTTCATTCCCTTTGAATATTTTATTGATTTCAAATTACATTTTTTAAATAATTCGAATTTCTTAAGAAGAGTCTTTGCTCGCTCTAAGCGAATTTTTTTCGGAATGCCATATATTTCTCCAATAAACATTAAATTTTGTAATCCTGATAATTCTAAATATACATTTGCTTCTTCAGGAACATTTCCAGTAATTTGCTTAATGTTAATTTGATTTTTCCACACATCATACCCAAATATAGATACATTCCCTTCAGTAGGTTTTAATACACCTGTCATCATCCGAATTGTGGTTGTTTTTCCAGCACCATTTGGACCTAAAAATCCAAATATCTCCCCTTTTTTCACTTCAAAGCTAATATCATCAACTGCTCGAATAATACCCATTGTTCCTTGTGGACTATTTGGTCCCATCTTCCTATCTTTCCTTCTTTTAGGGGGCTCAAAATGTTTTGCTAAATTCTTTACAACAATAGCACTCATTATAACACCTCATTTATGGGAATTATCTTATTTCTCTTCTTCTTCC
>JBHLPN010000096.1:0-4371 GCA_048939445.1 Promethearchaeota archaeon
AGGAGATTTCATGCTCAAACATTTGCTTGTTCTGTTTGCGGTCCGCATTATACACTTTATAATAAAAATAAAGAAATTATTTTTAATGAATCAATAGAACTCATTTTACAGGAAACAGTAAAGAGAATAAATGAAGGAGAAATTATTGCTGTTCAAGGAATTGGAGGTACACATTTAGTTAGTTTAGCCGATGATGATATCATCCTAAAACTCCGGAAAAGAAAAGGTGAAAGGAAATATAAGCCTTTTGCTTTAATGGTTCCAAATTTGGAAGTGATTGAAGACCAGCTAGAAATCTCATATAAAGAAAGAGAGCTTTTGACTTCTTTTCGACGACCTATTGTACTCTTAGAAAGAAAAAGTAAATCTAACTATACATTAATATGCAAAGAAGTGGCACCAGGATTAAATAATGTTGGAATCATGCTCCCTTATTCTGGTATTCATTATCTATTGTTTGAACTCATAGGAAAAAAACCTTTAGTTTATACAAGTGGAAATAGATCCTACATTCCTATGGCTATAGATTATATTGATATCTTTAGTCAACTCAATGAACTTGCAGATGCTTTTCTCCTCCATAATAGACCTATTTACCAAAGAGCTGATGATAGTGTATTAAGAATTCATAATAATAAAATAAAATTAATAAGACGATCAAGAGGGTTTATCCCAGAATATTTACCATTACCTTTTAATGTAGAAGTTCCTGCCGCTCTTGCTACGGGGCCCGAATTAGCCACAACGGGAGCTGTTCTAAGACATAATAGGATATTCCCAACGCAACATATTGGAAACCTAACTCATCTTGAAACTTATGAGTTCTTAAAAAATTCACTTTTCCATATTAAAAATTTACTTCAAATTAATGATTCTGAAATTAAATTTATTACATGCGATGCCCATCCTGAATTTATTAGTACAAGATTTGGAAAAGAATTATCTACACAGTTCAATGTTCCACTTTACCCTATACAACATCACTTTGCTCATGTTCTAGGACTAATGGCAGAAAATAAAGTTGAGTCTGAAGAAAAAATCATCGGATTAAGTACAGATGGAGTTGGTTATGGTGATGACGGGAATATATGGGGTGGGGAGATTTTATTGAGTACTTACAATGGATATAAACGAATTGGTCATTTAGAATATCAACCAATGGTAGGAGGAGATCGTTGTACTAAATATCCAGCTCGAATGCTTGCTTCGATATTATTAAAGGAATTCGGAATTGAAGAGGCATCAAAGATCTTTGGCAATCTAAACCTAAAAAATGATCTAGAGTATAAAGAAACAGAATTAAAAGCACTGATTTCTCAATTCGAGAAGGCTAATAATCAATTTCCTTCAGAGAATATACCTTTAACAAGTTCAACTGGGCGAATTCTTGACGTTGTTTCTTATCTATTAGGAGCATGTAAGATTAAAACATATCGAGGAGAACCCGCAATGCGACTTGAAGCATTAGCATCAAAGGGTATGCCCAACAATGTTAGTTTAAAAATAGAGAGATATAAGAAAAATGGTATAGCTATAATAAATAGTTCTAAAGTTTTAATTGATATCATGAATTTGCTCAAAACTAAAAAAAATAAACCTTCTGATATAGCTGCTAAGTTCCAAATTGAATTAGCATTGGCATTTGTAGAAATTGCGAAAGAAATTGGAAAATTGCATGGTATCGAAAAGATTGGTTTAACAGGAGGAGTAGCTTATAATTATTCAATTACAAAAACAATTAGAGAAGATATTTTCCAAGAAGGGTTCCAATTTTTAGAACATAATCTTGTTGCCCCAGGAGATGCTGGGATTAGTACGGGACAGTTAATAGGAGGATTGTTTCAGTATCTTAAGAATGCTTAATTAAGTTAAAATTTAATATCAAATCTTTGAATTGTCGAGTATAAACAATAAGTATTATATAAATATAAAAACTAAATTCTATCCAATAGAATAAAGGTTTTTACATTACATTGAAATTTATATTAGAAGATTTCTGGATCCTCACCAAGACTGGTGCATTAATTTATCATTATTTAGCTAAAACAACATATGATAAGCAATTTTTTGGAATGATTTTATCAGCTATAAATTCTTTCGCAGAACAAATTTCTAATGGGGGTCTCTCGAGTTTTGAATTAGCTAATAAACGATTTTCATTCATAGAAAAAAATGAGATTATTTTTTTAGGATGTTCTGTATTATCACTTAAGGAAAAAGCTGCTAAAAAGGAATTACATGAAATCATCAAACTTTTTTTTAAACTCTATCCGAAGGATGTTATGAATAATTGGGATGGTGAAATAGGAATGTTTTCTACTTTTAAATCAGAAATAGAAAAAAAGAAAAAATAAATGGTATTGCCACTTTTTACATGTAAAGATAAAATCGAATAGATAGATCATCCTTCATTGATACAATCATTATTTATATTTAGAACTCACTCTACTGATGTTTTGTATAACCGTAATTTTCAAAATGAAGAAAAGGTAGATATGTTTAGTTCATTTTTTACATCTCTAAAATTATTTGTTTCAGAATTACTTGCTTCTAGCTCAACAACATTGGATAATATTAAGTTAGGAGCATATATGATTTCGACTTCCCATGTTCCTGAAGCTAAAATAGATTTAGTATTAATATATGATAAAGAGGATGCTAAACTTATTATTGCAATTATTCAAGAATTATCTAATATTGTGCTGAGAAATAAAGATTTATTTACAAAACCAGATATTGAATTAGAACAACTAGAATTATTTGATTCCTCAGTAACTGAATTTATTTTATCTAATAAGAAATTAGTGAATCTTTCTGAATTGGTTAATGACCAAGGTCTTATCTTAAAATCAATTTGGGATCAAAAAGGAGATCTCTCTAAGCAAGTAAAGGGCGATCTGTTAAAAGAAAAAGAGAGATTAATGGGTAAATATACTAATGAGGAGAATTATATTAAAAAATATCAATATTTGCTAGATCTAATAGATCTCTCGGAAAAACTAAGAGATGAAAATAGTTTCATTGAATTTCAAAAAGAAGCTAAAATAGTTGGAGATATTGTAAAAGATCGAAAAATTAGAATAAAATATTACTTAGACAAGGCTAAAGAAGCAATAGAATATGGTGATTATAAACAAGTTTATTCATTCTTTTACTCCTTTTGTAAAAAATTAGAAGATTTTGCCGAGCCTGATATTATTGAAAAATACCAAAATATTTTAAACACATTAACTAAATCAAAACAGAATAATAAAGAAGAATATTTCAAAGTGATTAAAAAGATCTCAAAAATGAGTGATAATATCGATTCTTATTTTCCATCAAGGAATTAAACCAATATAACTCAACTAGATTTTCAGGAACTAATTAATACAAATCCCCTTATTGATAATTACTATTCGCTTTTTGACTTTTTCTTCAAATCATAATAGATTAACAATTTGATTTAATAATATTTTTAGAATTAAAACAAATAGTGAATACATAATGGGTGGTCTTTTCGGAGTTTTTTCAAATACTAATTGTATACAAGATCTTTTTTATGGGACTGATTATCACTCTCATTTAGGTACCACCAGAGGTGGATTAGCTGTAAAGAATTTGGGTGGATTCCAAAGATTCATCAAAGATATTACAACAACTCAATTTCGATCTAAATTCGAGAAAGATATTAAGAAAATGCATGGGAATAAAGGTATCGGAGTTATCAGTGATTTTGATGATCAACCTTTAATAATTAACTCACATTTAGGCGTATTTGCTATATGTACTGTTGGAAAAATTAATAACATAGAAATTCTAGCATCAAAAGCTTTAAAAAATGGATCACACTTTTCAGAGATGCACGGAGGTGAAATAAATCCCACAGAATTGGTTGCAACAATAATAAGCCAAGGTAATAGCTTCGAAGAAGGAATTCGGAAAGTCCAGAATATAATCGATGGATCATGTACTCTTCTTATATTAACAAATGATGGTATTTATGCAGCTCGGGATAAACTTGGTAGAACCTCTCTCATAATAGGAGAAAAGTCTGAATCATATGCTGTTACAATGGAAACTTGTGCATTTCCAAATCTAGGTTATAAAATAGTTAAATATCTAGGACCAGGAGAAGTAATTTTTATAAATAAGAATGGTTTTGAACAAAAAATCCCTCCTGGCGATCGCTTACAAATATGTGGTTTTTTATGGGTGTATTATGGATATCCAGCATCTAATTATGAAAATATTAATGTAGAGGTTGTTCGTTATAAATGTGGTTCTTTCTTAGCAAAAAATGATGACACTTCTATTGATCTCGTCGCAGGTATTCCAGATTCTGGTACTGGACACGCATTAGGTTATGCAAGTGAGGCAAAAATTCCTTTC
>JBHLPN010000096.1:4471-9617 GCA_048939445.1 Promethearchaeota archaeon
TTGATCTCGTCGCAGGTATTCCAGATTCTGGTACTGGACACGCATTAGGTTATGCAAGTGAGGCAAAAATTCCTTTCTCACGACCATTTGTAAAATATACTCCTACTTGGCCCCGTAGTTTCATGCCCCAAGATCAGTCTATTAGGGATGAAGTTGCGAAAATGAAGCTCATCCCAATTAAAGAACTCATTAATCAAAAACGTTTACTTTTTTGTGAAGATTCTATTGTGAGAGGGACACAACTTAAGAAAACTATTCAAAGATTGTATGAATATGGGGCTAAAGAAGTTCATATGAGACCTGCATGTCCTCCTTTAGTTTATAGTTGCAAGTTTTTAAATTTCTCACGATCTCGTTCTGAATTAGATTTAGCAGGGCGATGGGCAATAAAAGAACTAATTGGAAGAAATATTGACGATCCAATTGAGTACACTGACCCAAATTCTAATAAATACAAAACTATGGTTGATACCATACGTAAAAAGTTGGGATTGACAACATTACAATACCAAAAGCTTGAAGACTTAGTTAAAGCTATAGGTTTACCAAAGGAAAAGATATGCACGTATTGCTGGAATGGCGCAGAATAAAAAATAGAATAGTTAAGCTCTGCTTTTCACTATGGATTTTTCTAATTCTGCTAATTTTTGCACTGATTTTAACTGATAATCACCTGTTAAACATGCTAAACATAATTCATTCCCACTTTTTCCAATAGCTTGAGTCAAATCATCTATAGTTTGATATAATAATGTATCTGGTCCAATAGATCTTTGGATTTCTTCTATGTAATGTTCTTCATATAGATTTTGAAATCTTCCTGCAATTAATTCATCTTTAGTAGGAAAATCAATTCCCATATAGCATGGACTAATAATAGGTGGACAACTTACACGTAAATGAACACGTTTAGCGCCTCCTTTCTCTCTTAACAATGAAACAATTTGTTGGGTTGTTGTTCCTCTCACAATAGAATCATCTAAAAGAATGACGTCTTTTCCATTAACAACACTTTTAATGGGATTTAATTTTTCTTTCACAGCAATTTTTCGTTTCAATTGACCTGGCATGATAAAAGTTCTGTGAACGTATCGATTTTTCATTAAACCTTCTAAATAGGGAAGTTTAGCTTCTTTAGCATATCCTACTGCTACACTTCGTCCAGAATCTGGAACAGGAACAACAATTGCATTTTCTCTTATTTCAGGGTCCTTTAAAATAGGATCATTCCTAGCTAAATTCATCCCTAGTCTTAATCTTGCTTCTGCTACCGAAATGCCATCAATAATCGAGTCCGGTCGTGCAAAATATACATATTCAAATTGACATATAGCGGTTCTATTTGTTTTCATAATTAGTTCTGAATGGATATCTTTTTGATGGCTTAGATGCACAATTTCTCCGGGTTTTACATCTCTTAAGAATTTTCCTCCAACTGCATCTATAGCGCATGATTCAGATGCGACGAAATATAGGTTTCGTTGTTCAGATTTTGATTCACCTATACATAAAGGTTTAAATCCTAATGAATCTCGCATAGCGTAGATATCTCCTTCAGCAGTCATTAAAATTAAAGCGTATGACCCGTCTAATAATTTACTAGTTAGTTTAAGTATTTCAGGCCAATCTTCAGTTCCTAAAGAAATTGATCCAATTAATTGTGCCAAAACTTCAGTATCAGTATCCGTGACAAAGACACGGCCCATCTCATCCATTTTTTTTTTAATTTCATCGAAATTTGCAATAGTGCCATTGAAAGCCATGGAAAATTCAATGTCGTTATTTTTAAAATGAAATGGTTGCATATAAAGAGAAGATTTGAATCCAACTGCTCCAGTAGTAGCATATCTATTGTGTCCAATACCTACATTCCCCCAATATTGCGAAATTACTTTATCTTCTAAAACTCTTGATACTAATCCGCTTTTTTTATATGTATAAATCTTTCCGCCAGTTTTTAAAATAGAGATTCCTGTAGATTCTTGTCCCCGATGTTGTAATGCAATCAATCCTTGATACAAAAGTTTTGAGACAGAATACCCAAGATCATTACATGTCGCACCAAAGATAGCGCAATTTTCTTGAGGTTTTTCTCTCTTTTTTTTTCTTTTATTTTTAAAGAGCATGATATTAGTTAGTGTGAGAGAAGCAATTTTATTATCTTCAAGTAATTTAAATCATATATAATTTTTAATTATTAGTTTAATAGAATATTAAATATTTCCTTGAAAAAAGTGTTAAAAATAAAAAATAAATCTAAATACTTAGCTATTACTATATTAATCGGGGGAAAAAGTGCTCGATTTGGGAGTGATAAAGGACTTTATGAAATTCTTGGAAAGCCATTAATATCATATTTACTTGAAACATTAGCGCAAAATGATTATGATATATTCTTAGTGGCTCATTCTGATAAACAAGTTCAAAATTATATAGATAAAATTGATATTAAAGAGATTATGGCATTTATTATTGATGAACCTCCTATATCAAAAAAACAAGAACGATCACCAATGATTGGCTTATACTCGGCCTTTAAAGAGTTAAATAAACTAAAATATGAAAAAGCATTGGTTTTACCATGTGATACCCCTTTAGTTCAAAATCACGTAATAAAATTTCTAATAGAGCAATCAAAAGATAATGATTGTTGTATCCCGCGATGGGATAATGGTTTTATTGAACCTCTTTTTGCCATTTATCCTATTGAAAAATCTTTTAAGAGTGCGAAGAAAAATCTGACCAAAAATCAATTTAAATTGACGGGATTATTAGAAAAGAATTGGCGGATTAAATATATTTCAATAGAAAAAACTATCCAAAATCTAGATAAAAATCTACTCTCTTTTATCAATATCAACAAACAGTTAGATTTAGAAAGAATAAGTAAGGTTCTTAGGAAAAATAAAACAAAAGAGTAAGCATTTATATAAATTAAATCACAAATTAATAAGTAATACTTTTACTTAAAAATAAAATTAAAAATAATAGGTTGAAAAAAATGGGCTTTGGTAAAGCATTTGGCTTTAGTATACTTGCTTTTATTGGATTAAATGTTGTCTTTTTCTTAATCGGGTACGGAATAAGTGGAACGTTGATAACATATTTTACGGTAACGGTTCCAGGAAATCCTTTATACATTCTTCAAATGTTCTTTGGTCCGATTATATTTGGTCAGTTTCCTGCAGTAATGACATCAACATTTGTAGCTTGGATTACAATGGTACTACCATTTGATCTTGGATACATGTTCTTATTTATTGGATTCATCGTTGCACCTTTCTTAGCTGCGTTTCTTTCAGGACGGTTTGGAGAAAATAAATTACAAGATTTTATGGGATGGTTTGTAACGGTTATGATTTGTGCTATTGTTGTGGCGATAGTAGGGGCAATTGAATTATTTTTGGTAGCAGCACCTTTAGCTGCAATCCTTTCTCAAGTCCTCGGATCAATTGCTATTGGTTTAGTTTATGGGTTAGCATATGGTAGTATTGCCTTACTAACATCAAGAGAATTTTAATATCAAATTTAGTTTTTTTTTTTTTGATATTTTTCTTTTTTTTCTTATAATATTAGTGTTATCATCAAACTATCCATTCTCTTACAATATATCGGATAGTATTTAATAATTCTTTCATCTTGAATGGCTTATCGAGAAAAGCACAAGCACCGAGTGATTTTGCTTTTTCTTTTACACTATTATCAGCACTAGCGAAAATAATTTTTATGTTATTGTTTATTTTCAAAATTTCAATCATCGAATCAAGTCCATTTTTTATTGGCATTCGATGATCCATTAGAATCACATCCGGTTTCATTTCTAATCTTTTATATTTCTCAATAGCATCTTTACCATTTATAGCGGTCTCAATTATCTCGAAACCAGCTTCTCTAAAAATTAATGCATATAATCTTTGAAGTGATTGGTCATCATCAACGATAAAGACTTTTATCATAGATAAAACCTGATAATTTTAAGCAAATAAGGTTTTAGTGTATTTATGTTATTAAAAACAACCCTTCCATTATTTTATTAAACATACTAAAAATGAAAAAACTTCTATTTAAGTTTAAACGAAAATATTAAAATCAGATTTTTTAGTATATATTCTAAATCCAATACATAAATACGCTTAAAATTTATAATAAATCTTTATAAAAATAATAGATTCTTTAAATTATTGGATTTATTTAATGATAATAATTACAAAAAAGTATCAAACTGACAGATATAAATCAGGAAAATTACAATGAAAAACTTAATAATAAAAAACGGTTTAGTATTTGATCCATTAAATAATATAGATGGCGAAAGGAATGAGATCCATATTAAAGATGGTCTTATTGTAGAAAAAATCAATGGAGATGCTAAGGTAATCGATGCTTCTGGTATGATTGTTATGCCTGGTGGTGTAGATATCCATTCGCATATTGCCGGAACCAAAGTAAATGCTGGACGCTTATTCCGACCTGATGATAAACTTGAAGAGTTTAATGAAAAAAGAACTAATTTAACTCGAAGTGGAACTGGGTGGTCAGTACCATCAACTTGGGTTACTGGATATCGATATGCAAGACTAGGATATACTACAGTTGTTGAACCCGCTATGCCTTTATTAAAGGCTCGGCATACTCATGAAGAGTTCTTAGATATGCCTATAATTGACAAAGCAGCGTTTCCCTTGTTCGGTAATAATTGGTTTGTAATGGAATATGTAAAAGAAAAGAATTACGAAAAACTAGCTGCCTATATTGCTTGGATATTAAAGGCAGTAAAAGGTTATGCTGTAAAAATAGTTAATCCTGGCGGAGTTGAAAATTGGACTTGGGGTAAAAATGTTAATTCTCTTGATGATTATGTCTTTCATTTTGATGTAACACCCAGAGAGATCGTAGAAAGTTTAGCAAAAGTAAATGAAATTTTGAAATTACCTCATACTATTCATGTACATGCAAATAATCTTGGACATCCTGGAAATAAGGAACATACCATTGAGACTTTCAAAACAGTTGAAAAAATTAAATCAAAAGATGGAAGAAATTCATCATTTCATCTAACACATTGTCAATTTAACGCATATGGAGGTACTAATTGGGGGGATTTTGAATCTGGTGCTGCAGATGTTACTGATTATTTAAACTCACA
>JBHLPN010000377.1:0-3019 GCA_048939445.1 Promethearchaeota archaeon
CATATCATATTTACCAGCAAAAAAATAAATTGGTACGTTTATAGATTGAATTTCTTCATTAAAATTGAGATTTTTAAGTTCGTCATATATCGCGTTCATTGTAAAATGCAATCCCTTCCCTCTCAGAGTCCTAATTCCTTCTAATAAGGAATATTCAGGTGAAGTTAAGTAGTTAAAAATAATACCAACCATTTGTTTAATGGTGTTACCATGGAAAAATCCCCCATATCGACCAATATACTTCGCTTTTTTGAAGTGTTTTTCTGGTGTGTCATAAGGTGGTAATCCTATTGCTTTTATCGCATTTAGCTTCTTTATATCTCCAGATTTCTCAGCCTTTTCAACAAGAAAATCATAAGATCTTCTTTCTCCTTCATAATCATTGATGATCTGCGCCACTCCTACATATGCATAGATTTTTTCTGAATATTTATAAGCAGTCTTAATCCCAATTGTCGTACCCCCTGAGTACCCGATAATGAAAACCTTTTGAGTAGTAAATCTATCACGTAGAAAATCAATTAATTCATTTAAATCTTCGACCAACTGATCTAGAGTCATCGTAGCAACTGGTATATCTTTACTATATGACTTACCTGCTCCTCGCTGATCCCAATGAACTACGGTAAAATGTTTAATTAACTCAACATCTAGCTTACGCGAACTTGACATTCCAAGCATTGGTTCACCGGGACCACCATGTAAGAATATTAACACGGGATTTTTTTGGTCTACGCCTCTGATAAATATCCATTGTTTTATTCCTCCCAGTTTAATCTGTTCTAAGGAACTTATCCCATTAGGAGTTTTTATCTTTGTCGAATGTATTAACCAGAATTTGTAGCTTAGCAGGCAAATAAAAAATAATATTATCACTCCAATAGGAATAATAATCCACAAAATTATGCGTAAAGTCATTTTTTCTTGGATTTATTTTCTTCAATATTTTCTTTAATTAGTGGTATTCCATTTTATTCTTTCATTACTTATTCTTTAGTTTTCAATTTATATTTAGATTTTATTTTTACTTTTTCAAAGGAATTTTCCTTGAAATCAGATCCTGAATTTACCATTCTATTCCAATTTCACACAAAATTGGGAGAAAATCTAAAAATACTCAAACTTTGTGTCTTTTAAAAAGGATATATATAAGGTTTTTTTATTCAAATTTTTTAATTTTGGCTTTCCTTAGGTGGCTTCTTAAAATAAATGTAGTCTATGCCTTTATTACTAGCTAACTCTTCTAATTTAGCTCTTATTTGTTTTAATGCTTTTCTTGAGAGTTCTCTCCCCGATTCAATTTCAAATGATTTGAGAAAGTTATCTCCTTTGAAATTCAAATTGTAAAATCTAGTTTGTGTGTTACTTATTACGTCCCATGTCGCCCTTCTAACTATTTCAATAGATTTAAACTCTGACCAAGAAATTTGAAACAAATCTCTATTAGGGATTTGAATTAAAATATAATCATTTGAAATCACAAATCTTCTTACTCTAGTACCTCCCCTCAAATAATAAGCAATCCATAGAATTAAGAAAAACGTTAAGGGCCAAATAATAGCTATGCCTATAAATCCTTGAACCACACCTACTTGTACGAATATACCTATGTTTGCGACTATCATTATGAAAATAAATAAAGACATACATACAATTGAAAATACGATCGCTTTGTGTAATGTCTCCTTTATTTCTAATATAACTTCTGATAATGAACTGCCACACTTTACACAAAATTTAGCTTTAAACTTATTATTAAATCCACATTGTGAACAAATTGGTGACATTGGAAATTTTTCCTCTCTCTAGGTTATGATAATAGATTAATCCTTTACGTATTAGAGTCCATATATAATATTTAAATTCATTGCATTTTATGGTAAATACCAAAATTGTATATACAAAATAGGGACCACCAGAAATTCTTGAATTAATAGAAATTAAAAAACCAAAATCCTGTTGCAGCAGTTTCTATGTGTCCTAATGGAAATTTGACTTTTTCAATTATTCATCTACTATTCGTGGATTTGCTACAATTTGTACACGATTTCCTTCTGAATCTGTCATATCAAAAAATGACACCATGTTGGGGATATCAACAATATCAGTTGTTTTGATTCCTTTTTCTTCCAGATATTCCTTTGTTTCTTCAAGATTTAAAACTTGTATTGTAAATACGCCTGAATCAGGAGCAATATCACCTTCTTCTATAAGATTTAACCCCAATCGAGGATCCCCACCTGGTAGATTGAATTCACACCAACCTACTTCGGGATCTTCGTACCATTCAATTTTAAAGCCAAATATTTCTTCATAGAACTTCTTTGCTCGTTCTATATCAACTACTTTTAATTGAAAATACATCTTATCAATTTTTATTGGATTCACATTTAACTTCCTCCTTTTTTTTATATTAATCCTAGAGTTGTAATTATAAGAATTTTGTGATTAGTCTACCACTAAAAAATCTTTAATCCTAGGATATTCGCAAATCTCCTTTTAGTAATTATTTAATAAGAAAGAAAAGAATCACAAATCTGCCTATTTGGTTAAAAATTGAATTAAAAAAGAATCAGATGATAAATTTTTCCGAAATAATACCAATATTTAAAATTCTGATGAGCTATTACTTCGAAATTAATTCTTTTTTAATCTCTTTTCTTCTAATGATTGATAGAAATTCTTTTGTATCAGGAAAGACGTACACTAAATCTTCACCATCATCCTCAACAGTAATCTCCTTGTAAAACTTCCCCTCAACTTTAGTAGCTAAATCATTTAAAATCATGAAATAAAAATATGGGAATATAATTCAAAAAAATGTATAGCACGGTGATAATATAAAGATGACGATGAAAAAGGAAACAAGAAAGATTGTTATAATTAATTAATAAGTAGATAATTAATTAATAACTAGATTTTCTAAAAAGGATTTTATTTGGACATTAGCAGATCTTCCATGATTGAATAGGCCATTGAGAAATCCATTTAAGAAAATTTTGATTTCAGAATTGAGATC
>JBHLPN010000097.1:0-9564 GCA_048939445.1 Promethearchaeota archaeon
CCAAATTCTTTTGCTGAATTATCAAGAAATTCATAAACATTCATTTCAGGATAATCAATAGTGCTAGGAACTCCCTCATCATAAAATTTTACCCAAGGTTTTGTTATATATGGATCTTCACTCAAACTTTCTCATTACCTCTTTCATTTTTAATTTTAATTTTAATTTATTTAATGCCAAAAATTTATTATATAGAAAAATAAATATATTTAAGAACGTTCTGTTCCTTCAATCTTTTCGATAGCAAGAATCGCTGCTTCACATACGTAATCACAACTATCATGTATTAAATTGTTTAAGGATGGAATTAACTTATCTGTATTAATTCCAATTAATCCTAACGATTCAGATGCCCTCCATCTTACATCAGGACTCTTGTCCTCTAGTGCCTCTATTAGTTCTGGAATTGCTTCTTCAGCAGAAAAACCCATTTTGCCAAAAGAAACGGCAACTTCTTTGCGAACTTTCGCTTTTGGGTCTTTCAATAAATCTTTTAGATCAGGGATCGCATCTTTTGCTATATCCCCTAGATTCCCTAACGCTCTCGCGGTTTCTATACGAACAGAAACACTTTTTTCCTTTAAAACGTTAATCAAATAAGGAATTAATTCAGATGCATCATCTCCCATTCCTCCAATTGCCCAAATTGCTAAACACTTCCTTTTTTTATTCGGATCACCTAGACCTTCAATTAAAAAAGGTATTGCTGGTTTTCCAATATTTCGAAGCGAATCGGCAGCTTTTCCTGGAATTCCTTTTTTATCATCTTTCAATGCGAGGAATATCTCTTTTATTACATCAGGATTTAATACTTTCATTTCACCTAAAGCTTCGATTACACCCTTTCGTACTATCGGATTATAATGCTTCATATAACTCAAAAGGCTTGGAATAGCATCAGTACCTAGTTGTATTAGAGTATTTATGACTGATTTGCGAACTCTCCAATCTTTATCACCAAGAGCTTTTAATAAAGATGGAATTGCATTTTGCGCTCCTTTTCCTATTTTTGATAGTGATTTTACTGCTTCTGTTCTGACTTGCCAACTTTGATCTCTAATACAATTTATTAACGAAGAAATTGCCTTAGAAGCATTGAAACCTATCTCTCCTAAAGCAATTGCTGCTTCTTTTCGAACTTCTTCATTTTCATCATTTAAACCGATAATTAAACCAGAGATAGACTCGTCGTTTGCAATTCCTATTTTTCCTAAAGCACTTACTGCTTCTTTTCGAATTGAAAGCTCATCATTTTTGATTAATTTTGATATCTCGGATATTGTATTCTCTGCTGCATCTCCAATTTTTCCTAATGAACGTAATGCTTCACGACATACACTCCAATCATTATCGTTTAAACATTCAGTTAATTCAGAAACACCAGAACTCGAAATTTGCTTTAATTCTCCTAAAACTAATATTGCATTAAAACGAATCGATCTAATATCACTTTGTAAATACTTAATTACTTCATTTATAACATTTGGATCCTTTTCGATTCTACTAAGTACTAGATCTATTCGAGCATCTCTTAACAAGTCTTCTGTAGTAGCTGAAATTTTTTTATCACCTATATTCCTAAATATACTTGTTTAATTCGAGGTTCTTTCTCAAGTTCTTCTTTAGTACCTCTCATTTCAATCTTTCCTTCTTCAAGCACATGAACATAATTTGCTGCCTCAAGCGCTAGAACAGCATCCTGTTCAACCAGTAACGTAGTTGTACCACTTTCTTTGATTTTATCAATCGATTCAAAGATTGTTTTCTTAAATTTTGGAGCTAAACCTAATGATGGTTCATCGAGTAAGAGTAGAGTTGGATTTGCCATAATTGCTCGCCCTATAGCTAGCATTTGTTGTTCCCCTCCACTAAGAGTTCCAGATTGTTGTTTTTTCCTTTCTTTAAGACGAGGAAACATTTCAAATACAAAATTTAAGAGTTCTTTAAACAACTTCCTATCCTTTAGCGAAAAGGCACCCAATTCAAGATTTTCGAGTACAGTCATATCATAGAAAAGTTTACGTCTTTCAGGACATTGAGATATACCTTTTCTCGCAATTTTATGCGCCTCCATATCATCAATTCTTTCTCCCTTGAAAATTATTTTTCCTCTATCAATTTCTTCTAACCCAGATATAGCTCTTAAAAGAGTTGTTTTTCCTGCCCCGTTAGGTCCAATAACTGCTTCGAGAGCTTGTTTTTCAAGAGTTAAATTCACTTCTTCAAGTGCTCGAGCTTTCCCATAATAATGATACAATTTTTTTATTTCAAGAATTTCTTTTGAGTCCTCTAAATTAGCTTTACTACGCTTTTTCATTAATTTCCAACTCCTAAATATGCTTCAATTACATATTTAATATTAACAACCTCTTTAGGGTGTCCATCTGCAATTAATTTACCTTGATGCATAACAATAACTCTTGGAACTAAAGCCATTAATTCACGTAATATATGCTCTGCAATAATAATTGTATATCCTTCTTCATTTAATTGCTTAATTAGATTTACAATTATATTTTGTTCCTCATGTGAAAGACCACTGAAAGGTTCATCCAGAAGTAATAATTCTGGATTAGAAGCAAGAGCTTTAGCGATTTCGAGTTTCTTTAAATCTCCAAAAGGTAAAATAATTGGGGGGATTCTTGCTTTATCAACTAATCCCACTGAAGCAAGAATTGTACTTGCATATTGTTCAATACCAATACTTTCAGACCTCGCCTTTCCTCTTGGTGACATGCACCCAACAATAACATTATCAAGACATGAAAGGAATCTTAAGGGTTTAACAACTTGAAATGTTCGTGCAATTCCATGATTCACTCTTTTATGAGTACTAAATTTTGTAACATTTATACCATCAAACCAAATAGAACCAGTATTAGGCTTTTCAGATCCAGCAATTAAATTAAATAATGTAGTTTTTCCTGCACCGTTTGGTCCAATTAAACCAATGAGAGAACCACGTTCTATTTCAAAGCTCACATCATTAACAGCAGTTAATCCTCCAAACCTTTTTGTTAAGTTTTTAACCTGTAAGACAGTTCCCATAAATTTAACCTCTTTTTTTTTATTTTTTAAATAAATTATTTTCCTAAAAGAATATCCCAGAGTTTTTTTGCATTCTTTATCATGGGTTCAAAAATCCCAAATTCTGAAAAACGAATAATAAGTAATAAAATAATTGCAAAGGCAACTATTGCAAAAGTATCGATATATGTCATTAATTCAATGGGAAATATAGCTGAAAAAACTTCTCCAATAATTTGAACTAAAAATACAAAAGTGAAAGCACCCATTACTGCTCCAGAGATAGTTGCAATCCCCCCTAAAATTGTAAAAACTACTGGGAAAAATGATAATTTATTCTCAAACATTACAAATGAAGCCGCAAAATTATGAAGCGCATAAAGACTTCCTGCAAGACCAGCAAAAAATGAGCTTATCATGAAGGATATCAATTTATATTTCACGGTATTAATACCTGAAGCCTCAGTAGCATATTCATTATCACGAATTCCCTTGAATACTGTCCCTATCCTTGAATTCAAAATAATAAGTAAGATAACAATACTAACAACCATGAAAATTAAGACAATAAAAAATGCTCTCATTTTATCACCAAGCCAAAAAATCTTTAAACTTAACGGTAAATATACATTTTCTACATGTAACTCAGGAAATTGAAATATATAATATAATGCTAAACTAAAAGCTAATGTTCCTAATGCTAAATAAGGACCTTTAAGTCTAAGAGACGGAATTGCAATTATTAGACCTATTAATACCGTAAATATTGCTGACATTAATATAGATGTAATAAAATCAGCTCCAAAACCGTTAATAAAAAGAGCAAAACAATATCCACCGATCCCGAAGAATGCGGAATGTCCAAAACTAACCTGTCCAGTAACCCCTGCCAAAATATCCCAACTTGCAGCTAGAATTGAAAATATCATGGCAGATATAAAAATATCATAATACACAGGGTCATTTAATAATGGCGGTACAAGGATAAGTATAATTAAAAAAGCTAAAATAAAACCACCTCTGAAAGAAGTAGCCCAAGATTTCAAATTTTGCACTGCTGAAGGAATTTGAGTATCCACAAATCGTTTTGAACTTATCCCAATTCTGTTAATAAAATGTTTAATGGGATCTCCGATAGGATATCGGGTTTTAACCTCTAATTCTTCTTTTTGTTTTCCCATTTTTCATCTCTTCTTTAGATTTTGTACAATTTTTATGAAATATTAATTATATTTTTTCTTTTTTTCCTAAAATTCCGTATGGTCTAATCACAAGCATTATTATTATCACGAAAAGGTGAAAAACTCCTGCTAGAGGTTCTGAAATGAAATATTCACATATATACCTTGAATATGAAAGTATAAACGCACCTATTAATGTTCCTGAAATACTTCCCATCCCACCAAGAATCACAACTGACATTGACAGTAAAAGGAAATTCCACCCTGTTGTCATACTTAATGGTTCTTCTGGTACATAAAGGAATGCAGCGAACCCAGCGAGGAAAGCTGATATTGTTACTGTAAATAAAAGAATTCCGTTAAAGTTTATTCCCATAAGCTTGGCGGCATCTGGATCCTGAGAAACTGCCCGTATTGCTTTACCATACCTGGTTTTTTTTATAAATATTAAAAGAATGGCTATAACTGCAATAGATGATATCATAATAAAAAGTCTATAAAAAGTAAATTGCGCTCCAAAAATGTCTATATAACCACTAATGAATTGATCCAATTTGAGGAATGTATAACCTGGTATTAAAAGTTCCACTAATAAAACAATTTGTTGAATAAGGAAACCTAATGAGAATGTAATTATCATAACCATTATTTCCTTTCCATGGAATGGTTTTATGAGAAAAATGTATGTACAAGCCCCAATTACTGTAATAATTATTAAACTAAGGACTATTGCGAATGGATATGGAATAGGTCCATATACTGAAAACGAAAAGATAAGATATCCTGTTAAAAAGTAAAACATTCCATGACTTAGGTTGATAATCTTTCCCACACCATAAACCAGCGAATAACCTATTGAAATTAATGCCAAAACTGTACCCAAACTTGATCCAAAGATGAGAGTTTCAATTAGACTTTTTGTAATATCATGTGACATTTCTGGGGGAAAAACAAACATAAATAATGGAATCATTATTGCGATGATGGCAACAATAACAATAATAATTATACCAAGAATGATCTTATTTTTAGTGTTCAATGTACATCAATTTAATAATTAATTTTTTTATTTAATTAAAATTCTTTAAAAAAGTTTTTGAATAGTAAGAATAATTTCGAAATTTTTGCTAAAATCAATAAATATAAAAAAAAATGATTTATTTGATGATAAACTATTTTAAATATATTCTACCACCAGTGTGGAAAGATTAACCTGTTTTTGTAAGCTATTAAGGGTTTACCACCAATTGTGGGGTAGGTTCCTGCATCTAAGGGACCAGTATAATCGTCCCAAAATCCCCAAGGCTCTCCAGAAGCCCATCCTGGAAGTATAGGTGCACTATAATAATATCTTTGGTAAGGATTGGAACCATTGAGTGGTTGCCATTGACGGAAAATGTTTTCAGGATATCCTAACATAGCAAGAGTTCCATCAGTAGGAATATAATCATGGTATTCGTCAAACGCATAGAGGTTATTTAATCCTTGGTAGGGATTAGACATGTTAATTGCCTCCAAATGGGTAACTATCTCATCAGCATTCAAAGTATCATAGGTGCTTGCTATATAAGCAATCATATTAATGGCTTCATTAGCTCCAAATGTTGTATATATTGGATACACTCCGTATTCTGCTACAAATTCTTCTAGAAAAGGTAGAGTTCCAGACGTTAAATTAACGAACGCAAAACCATGAGATGTAATTTCATACATACCACCATATTTTTGTTCTGTTTCACTCCAAGTAGCCTCCGGATATGTATATGGGCCAAATTGGCATAATACATTGATGCCTGCCACTAATGCTTCTGGTTGGTATATATTATATTTCCTTCCAAATTGAACACCTACAGCCGGGTCGGAGATAATGGGAATTATTAAATGAGTTTTACTACTCCCCGTCGATAATCTTGCCCATAATGTATCGAAATTGTATGCTAACCCACCAGCGGGAATTACTTCGCTAAAAAAGGCTGTTGTGTTATCATAAGCTAATAATACTTTTTCGATTTCTGCTTTAACTCGAGCTGTCCACATAAGATTTTCGTAAACAATTGTAACGTTTTTTATTGGATATCCTATATGTGCAGAGATATTGGGCATAATCCTTGTAGTTAAAAAGTTGCCAATAATAGTCCCCATTCTACCGTCATTAAGTGGCATAACTCGAAAGGTATATTTATAAAAGTCATAAGCTGAACCAACCCTTAATTTACACCAATCTTCTGTAGCCGTACCAGTTATCATAAAAGGAATTTTAGCTCCCATTATTATATCCTGAATTCCTGAGAAAACTTCGGAACGAAAACCGCCGAAGCATGCGTGAGGCGCATGACCAATCATTGTGTTTGCAGCAGCTTTTGCTGTCTCGAAGTCATATGCCGCTTCTTTTGTATCTTCTACTACTAGACCAATATAATAATCTGTCCCACCGATATCCACACCACCAGCTAAGTTAATTCTTCTGGCTGCTATATACGCCCCCTGCCATGCACCTAAACCACTCCAACTCATATCATCAAGAAGTCCCATTTTTAAGGTCTGACTAAGGGGTTTTTGTTCCGGTTCCAAGCCAGGGTAAATGTATGGATTTGTAACGGCTCCTGGAGCAGCAAGAAAAAACCATGCTCCAATACCAATGCCGGTTCCTATTGCAGCAATCAGAACAATAGCTATAATTCTTTTTGTTAAAGCTTCCATATATTAGATCACTTCTTTTATTTATTTTTTTTGCTTTTGTATTTAAATTTAGATTTACAAATATTAGTTCATTTTAACATATATTTAAAGTTTTCAACTTTTCATGCATTAAAGAAAAAATTACTATAGTAATATTCATAGACAATCTTTTATAATTTATTATTGATTTGGTGCTAAACAATTTATCTAATATAAAGAGATGAGTAAACCCAATAAAACTTCAACTTAGTTGAAGTAATTTCATGCTCATTTGGATCTTAAATGAAATAATATTGCTTCTACAATCTAAATAAATATCCAAATAGTGAAAATATTCCGAATCAATATGTGAATTTGATAAAATTTGAAAATCAATATTTTCATTTTATATTTTATCTAAAAAAATTTATATAGAGTTGAATTCCAAGCAAAGTTGCAAATAAAATAAATAGAATAGTTAAAATCAACAGAGTATAAAACCTCCACTTAATTGATATTTTTTCTCTTTCCTCCTTTCTGCGGAGGTATATGACTATTATCGTACCTACTACGGCTATTGATATAAAGAATGTAAAAATATACCAAACAGGAGTTATTATTGAAAATAATAATCCAATTACACTCCCCCAACTGATAGAGAGACGTAAAATTCTTTTTCTAAAAATCTTATCTGCATCATCTGTTTTTTCAGAGGGTATTATTAAGAATAATAAACCAAAGATGGAAAGCATCACAAGTATTGAATGGGGCCAAAATGTGGGTAAAATCCCTGAATAGACTGGTGATAGAAGTAAGCCACACAATATGGAAATCATAATGCTGAATGGAATCCAAATGTAAATAAAATTTTTCTTTATAAAGTAATATATTTTAATGATCATATTCTTAATTGCAATTTTAAGAGATCTAAGGAATTTTGAAATAATTTCAATTAGCTTGTTAAAAAGCTCTTTTAATTCTTCTAAAAGGAAAACAAATGGATATACTATACAAGTAAGAGCAAATATTGTGATTCCTGCGATCAAATTTAAGGAGGCGAAGTATACAATTGAACTTATTAGAAGAAATATTATCAACCAAAAGATTGCTGCTGTAGCTGAATGTCCTTTAAAGGGTCGCACTTTTATAGCTAAAAATATAACAAAAATTAGAGAAGAAATACTAAGATTCAAGAAAATATTGAAATAAGGAATATAATTAAGTAATAAGTAAACATCAAAGGATACTAACCCGCCAATTATTAGGAATGCGTATGATCGCAAGGATTTTCGGAATTCTTCTTTCAATACCCTATCAATTAACGTGATCAAAAACAAGATGAAAAAAGAAGCTAACACTAAATTAACATTGATAAAGAGATTTAGAGAAGCGAAATATAAAGGCCAAGTTATAAAATTGAGATATGATATTACTATCAAAGAAAATTTTATTTTTTCTTTGTTGGAGGCAACGAATTTCCAAAAGACTAATAGCCTGAAAAGATAAGCAAGCTCAAGGATGAGGATAATAATGATAAGAGGAAAGACTGTAAAAAAGAAACTGATAAAATAGGCACTATATAACCACATTAAATAGGTTGAAGTAAATGCCATAATCGATATCCAGGAAAATACTTTAACATAGTTAGTGAATTTCCCTAAAAATTTCAGCCGGTAACTGTCTATTATCATTAACATGTGAACTAATATACTTAGTATCAGAAATACGAATTGCCATTCAAAGCCTAGTAAAATTAGAGTTTGAAGCAGAAGAATGCATATTGTAATGTAGAAACCTGTTCCGATTAATCGATGAATAAATAATTGAATTTTGTCAAAATCACCTTTATTATCTGGGTAAATATCCTTTAATGAAGTAAAAAGAGAATAATTGGTATAAAATTGCATTATTATAAAAACAAAAATTCCTAAACTAAGAAAGATTGGATATTGAACAATATAACTATATAATATTATAAATGCCATTATTGAAATAATAAAAAAACTAATAGTATGAACTAATCTGGCATAACTCTTTTTTATCTTATTGATTTGATAGACGTCTAATAGTGTCAGAACAAATAAAATTGATAGAGATATCATGATACTTACATAAATCCCTAAAAATACACTTAATAAGCCATATATCATGATGCTTATTTCACAATATAATATCAACACCATCAAAGAATGTATTTGGAGCAGAAAATTCGGGTATTTTTGTTCAGCTATTATTATATTGAAATAATAAACAGATATGAATGAAAGGCATACTTCTATAAAAATTATTAAATTAATTGAGAGGAAGTTTAAAAAACCAAATAAATTGAAGAGATAAATCAAATTAAATGCTAATAATCCTTGAAATATGACGAAAAGAATAAGTTCGATCCGATTTTTTAAATTTTTTTCAATTCTAACAAAAATTAGACTCGAAATAAATAATAAGAGTGACGAGTTTTGGAAAAGCAATGAATAGTAGGTAAATCCTTTTAATTCCTCAAATATCAATACCAATCCATCAGAAATTAGAGAAGCTATGAAGAAAGAACTCCAAATTAACGAATTATAAATAAGTGTTACCCGAAGTTTAGAAATCAATTGTTTTGAAATATCCAAGTATGATAAGAAATGTAGAGAAATAAGATTAAGAAGTGAAATTGATAAAACTAAAAGGAAAAGGTTCACGATAAAGCTAA
>JBHLPN010000378.1:0-3008 GCA_048939445.1 Promethearchaeota archaeon
TGTGCTCTTCCGATCTGTTCCACAATTGGAGCATTTAAATTGGGCCGAATCATTTTGAGTCCCACATTGAGAGCATATTATGAAACTAGGTTTCTTTCTTTTTCTTCCATTATTGGATAATATTATTTTACTCGTACTTAATTTTTCCCTTTTTTGAGTTGTAGAGTTTGGTTTAAAAGCTGTCTGCGGGGTTCTCTCATATACTATTTTATCTCCAACTTTCTTTACAGTATATAATTTTCCAAAGAATCCACCAATTCGGATTGTTTTTATGGGGTCTTCTTTTACAGGAATGTTGCTAGTTGTTGGTAAAAAATCCACTTTTCCGTTTCTTTCTTTCTCTAATGTAGAACTTAACGGTGGTAATGGTTTCACTTTAGGAAGTCCTTTAAAACTATTTTTTACCGCGTCTTCTTCTAGATATTCCTTTACCGTTCTTACTTCGACTTCTCCTGACACCTCAATAATTTCATCTTCATCTATTTTTAAGAGCACATCACATTCTTTATTTGGACAACGAAAAATGTTAGGTATACCTATATTATGGTTTATAACGTGGTTAGTAACACAACAATTATGAAAACATAAATTACAGTCCTCACATACTAATGGTATATCATAGATATCTGTACAAACAGGACAAACTTCTTCATTGCAGAAATAACACACAAATCCTTCCATATTTTCAAGCTTTTTTAAGGATTTTGCCAAATGATTGTAGAAAGCATAATCTTCTTTACTAATTTGAATACGATCAGGCTTATCTAAAAAAGTAGAAACAAATTGCTTTGTTTTTACTAATTTCTTAATTATCTCTGAGAATTCTTTTCTATCTTGAACGTAAAAAACACCTCCCTTAGTTTCACTAGAGAGTAAATTTAATTTTACATCATCACTGAAAAATCGCTCACCTATTTCAGAAACTCTTATAATATCAATAAAAGTTGGAAAATTTTTAATTTTAGACACAAGATTAAATAAAGCTTCTTGATATGCCTCGGATAAATCTGATGGAGTATCTGTAATAATTATAATTCTATTAAATTTTGATTTTTTTCTCACGGTCTCAGCAATATAAGAGAAAATATAAAATAATCCATTTTCAAAATAACTTTGTTTTCTTGGGCGTGTTTTCCAATTTTCTTCAATAGATTTAGCAATTATTCCAGAATCCTTTTTATCAGTTAAAAAGATTGGATTTCCTTCTTCTTGAAATATAAGAAGAGAATAATGCCCTTTTATATTTACTTTGTTTTTTTCCTCAATATAAAATTGAAGTGATTTAACAATTTCCTTTTTTTTCAATAGATCTTTCGTCAAATCCAAGTAAAAATAGATATCTTCAGCTAATTCTTTCATATTAGTTTGTTTAAGTTTTAAAATAATCTACAATATTATTAATAATTTTAATGTGAAAACCTCCTTAAATATTTTTTAGAAAAGAAATTGATAAAATAAATATAAATAAAAATTCATATGGTTTATAACCTTATATCTATTAGTCAAAATTGTATAGATTAGTTGGGTGATAAACGAATGGATGACTTTTTGAGAAAAATACGACTTTCTGAATATGCTATAGAAATATATCTCAAATCATTGGGTAAATTACCTCGTTCTTATTATGAATTATATAAAATTGTTCCTAAAGCAACACAAGAGGAATTCAATGAATGTCTAAATGAGCTTATAGATGCTGGTTTATTAACTCAAATTTCCTCCAAAACGCAAGATACTTTAAAATCTTATTCAGTTTTACCTCCTATTCTTCCGATTTTAAATTATTATGATAATATTAACGCTAATTTACCAAATATTAAAAACTCAATCAAGGAATTAATGATTAATTCAGTAAATAGAATTTTTCAGGAGAATAAGATGATTGAGTTAGATACCATTTTAAAAGCTTTTCAAGAAATTAAAAAAGATATTGATGAAGATTCCATCATTCAGAAGCAAGAAGTAGAGGATATTGTCGAAAATATGGAAGAATTAAAGAAGATTAAGAAAGAAATTTCTGATCTTCAAAAAAATATTAAAAATATTACTCAAACTAAGTTTGCTGATTTAATTAAAATAATAAATACTCTTAAAACAGATTTAATTGGGAGTATAAAAAAGAAAGAAATTATAGCTCTTATTGAACAACTTTTCAAAGAAAGATTAGATAATATGGTTATGGATTTCACGAATAATATACATGATTTAATAGAAACAGAATTTGATAATAAATCTAAACCTATAGAGGATATTTTGGATTCAATTTTTCAATATAGAAATGATTTTAAAATGCTTTTATTAAATATGTTAACTAATTTTGAGACTAAAATGAATAAAATTTATGATTTACTTAAAGAAAATTACGAAAATCTTTCATCTCTTGTTAAGAATGTCGAAATTAACGTCTCAGAAAAATTGGATTCGATACTCCAGAATTCTATAAATGAGGTTTCAAGTTTGAATAAACCAATTGAAAATGTGATGAAAAATTATCTTCAAGAAATAAGGACCACCAATATATCCCTATTTACTAATCTACAGATAATAAATAGTGTAACTAAGATTAATGAAGCAATTCAAAATCTGATTTTAAATTCTAAAGAGAATTTAACTATAATAATTCCTCATATTGAAAATCACTTAGCTCTTGAACAGTTTAAGACAATAGCTAGAAATTTGAAAATTAAAATAGTATCTTCAGAAGCTCACACTAATAGTGTTGTTAAAACTCTCAAGACCATCAAAAATATTATATATAAAACATACCAAAACGATAATTTAATTATTTTAAAGGGCGACAATAATCAATTCTTTTTAGGGTTAATTCAAGAATCAATGGATCCATTAAATGATTTTATTGGAATTGGAAGCACTTTCAAACCATTAACAGAGTTAATACAACCATTAATCAATAATATTTGGGAAAATGCATATTCAGATACTTTTCACGCTGCTCAAATAGTAAAACCAGAACTCCTTAAGATAACACCAACTAAACCACTCACAAC
>JBHLPN010000098.1:0-9526 GCA_048939445.1 Promethearchaeota archaeon
CCCTAGAAGACTTAGAAAAAAATATTGAAAAATTGAAAGCTGCTGGAATTGAACCTCAGTCGAGACCAAAAGGTAAATATTAATTTTCAAATACTTTTTATAAAAACAGAAAAGTAAATTACCTTGGAATAAAAAATATATAATTCACTTCATTCTTAACCTTACTGAATTATAATGTCAGAAAAGGAAAGTAAAATCAAAAAATTAATTCAAGATTATTTGCTTGATGAAGGATTACTACGAGGAAAAATATCTGATCCTAAACTTGATTTTGGGTTCCAATTTATCTTTCCACCTGGAAAAGATCCACTTGGACGCCAAATTGGCAGAAATATGGTAATAATTCGACCAAAAAATAAAAATTTAATAATTGTGAGTTTAGGTGTTCAAATTTCAGAGCCGCATATAAAAGCTTTGAATTCCCTTGAAAATCCTAAAAAATTAAATTTCTTTATGGATTTAAGAAAGTCCTTTCTTTTAAAAGATGTTTTCTATCGAATAGATATAAAAAATCATAGATATGAAATTACAGATCAAATATTTCTAAATAATGATGAATTTATTTCTAAGAATTCTTTCTTCAAAACTATTCGAAAAGTTTTTAATTGCGCTGCTTATAGTAATATCATTTTAGGAGAATATTGTGTTGGTAAAATAAAGCCAGAAGATTTTTTAAAATCAAAAGAATTCACGTCTGACTCTGACTTTTCCTTATATTCATAATTTTAATGTAAAATCTAATGGTGAAATAATAATTTTTAAAAAGTGGTTGCAAGCATTAGGAAAACTAGATTATGTTCAAGGAAAAGCAAGACCAAATGTGGATTGCATTCTGTGTGCTGTGAGAAATGATGATGATAGAGTTACTTCCCTAAAAATTTATGAAGACGAAATATGTTTTGTTGTGCTTAACCTCTATCCGTATAACCCAGCTCATTTAATGGTTGCTACATCCCAGCATAAAACAGAATTTCTTGAATTAACTAAATCTGAGATAATTCACATATTTCGCACCATTCAAGGCTTACAATTACTATTAAATGACTTGTATAATCCTAAAGGTTATAATATTGGCATGAATCAAGGAAGAGATGCAGGAGGTAGTATTGAACATTTACATTTTCACATTGTTCCTAGATATGGCTCTGAACTTGGCTTCATAGATATTGTGAGTGAAACACGTGTATTACCTGAGGGATTAGATGCTGTTAAAAAGAAGATAGAGAACAATATTAAGAAGTATTTAACTAAAGAATTCTTTAAGGATTATTAAAAATAAATCAATTAAAAAAAGAAAAAAAAATTCTTTAAAAATTATTTAATTCTGAAGCATTTATCTTGTAGCATTTCGAATATCTGCTGCTGTTACTCTTTTACGTTTATCCGCTTTACAAATCTTAATAGCATCTTTAGTCGCTGTAGCAGCGCTCTTTTCAAGGAAGTCTATAAGCTTATCTAATGCTTCTGCGGCAACAAGATCGGCGCCCTCTTTTTTCATTAATCTTCTAATTGGTGCCTTCGCAATATATCCTTCAGATTTCTTAGCAGGTGCTTTCTTTTTAGCCATATTAATTCCTCCACTATTTATTTAGTTTTTTAAAGTTGATTTTTTTGAAATATTAATTAAGTATTACTACACATTTCTATTATATAAATGTTATGATTCGAATTAATAGTATTAATGATCTCTTTAAAGAGATCCTATTGAATCGAAAATGAGATCGTTTTATTAATTTGAAAATAATTTTTCCGACTAAAATTAGATTTTAATTTTTATTTAATTAAGCCTTGGTTTCTTAATTTTTTGAAGTTTTACTATTATAGATAATCCAATTTTCCAGTTGATAATTTATTAATCATTAATTAAATTTTGTTAAAATTTTAATGAATTGAGAATTAATAAAACTATAAATTTGACCTCATAAAGTCTTGAATTCTAACTTTTTACATTTTCACTGCTATTATACAATTCGATAAGGATTTCTATTAAAAATTAAATTAGATCAAATTTTTTAATCCTTTATAAATCCATAAGGATTTAATCACAAATGAAATCTATATTAAAATTCTCAAAACTTAAAACCTTGTAATTTTATGATTTGTTCAGATCTAAAAATTAAAATATTAAATGTTTGATTAGAGTATTATAAAGAAAAATTGGAATTGATCATAAGTTTTTAACTGCTTATGTCCAAAATAAAAAAGCTGAATGAATCTGAAATTGAAGAAGCGCTTCAATCATTAGGTTTTACGAAGAATGATTCTAAAGTATTGCTTACATTATGTAAATTCAGGATCCTAAGTCCCGCTGATATTGCTAAATATTCAGGTGTTGATAGAGCAAGGGTGTATGATTCATTAAATAGGTTAATTGAAAAAGGTTTTACTCAAAAAGAACCAGTTAAACGGGGTGCCAACTACCAAGTTATACCAATAGAAAGAATTTTCAAGGTAATCCGCGATGATTATAAAACCAAAATTGAAGATTCATTAACGTTAGAAAAAATAATCGGCGAATTGGAAATTAATAAAGAGGAATCGGAGTCGAGAGTCTGGTCAATAAATTCGCGCTCCAAAATCCGGAAAAAAGTGAAAGAACTTATAAGCTCAGCTAATAAAAGGATCTTTTTCATTATAACACCTGATTTACTTATGCAAGAATTAGGAGGATATGACTGGGTATTAAAGGAACTTTGGAATAAAAAATTCTCTTCTGACATTCAAATTGTTATTGCTTTAAAATATAATGAAATTTTAAAAGAAGAAATTAAAAAATTATTGAAAATTTCAATATCAATTCATTCAATTGAAGGAGATAGTGTCATACCTTTTGGATTATTGATAACAGACAATCAATTTTTACTTACTACACTAGATAGTGTAAGAGAGGCACCTGAATATACTTCAGGGTTGTGGTTAGAAAATGGTACTCCAAAACAAATTGTTGGGTATGAGCATTTATTTAAACATTTTATTACTAGTGAATGCAGATTAATCCAATTAACACCTAAAAAAGCCCCATATCTAGGTTAAATTCTTTAATTTAATTAATAATAAATAATTAGAAAAATATATAATTAAAAGTTAAGAACATAATTTTACAACATTTTTAAGAAAATAGGGGAAAAAACACTATGTCCTACCGTGGTAAAGTAATTCTTTGTGGAGATGCTGGAGTAGGCAAAACTAGTTTGTTAGCTCAATATGTAGATGGTCAATTCAGTGAAGAATATCATCAAACTATAGGAGCTAATTTTCTAATAAAAGAAATCGATTTAACAAAGGTTTTAGATCAGTTGGATCTAAAAAACCCGAAATTAAAGAAAGACATTAAAGAAAAGGGATTTAAACTCTATTTTTGGGATATTGGGGGGCAAACTGATAAGCTTTGGGCAAACGAGTATTATTTTGTTCAAGCAGTTGGAGCTATGGTTATTTTTAGTTTAGATAAATACTCTTCCTTTGAACATATTGACTTTTGGATCGAAAAATTAAAAGAATTAAGTGGAGATGTGCCATACATTATAGTCGGGAATAAAACTGACTTAAAAAGAAATATAGATAAAGAAAAAATTGAAAATAAAGTAAAAGGTATTGGAGTAAAATATTTTGAAACTTCTGCAAAATTGAATGAGAATGTAGATGACGCATTCGAAAGTTTATCAGTTCAGATTTTAAACACTTTTAAATAAAATCCAAATAATCTTAAATTTTAAAACCTATTTTTGAAATTAACACTTACATTTTTTTTTGTTTAGAGGATGTATTAACATAAATTATGAGCATTTTATTAATTCCTGTTGCCCCATTATCAAGAACAAAATCGCGTCTTCGAGATTGTTTTTCCAATAAACAACTCAAAGAATTAACAATTGCTATGTTTAAAGATCTTGGGAAAACATTAACAAATGTAAATTGTTTCGATCGGAAAATAGTATATTGCAATGCTCCTGAAATCTTAGATCTTGCTAAAGATTATGACTTAATTGGAGTCGAAGAGGAATTAACAACCCCTCCTAAATCTTTCGATGAAGTTATTAAAGATCTTAATAGCATTGCGCTGAATAAATTTAATGCAAAGCAAACAGTCTTTTCATTCTTAGATTTAATTTTAATTTCATCAAAAAATTTTTATGAAATTAATAAATTAATACTAAACAATCAATTAGTAATATGCCCCGCAATACATTCTGCTGGAGTTTCAATATTTGGAAGGAACCCCCCTGATATTATTTCATCCTATTTTTCAGATCCAAACACACCTTCATTAGTTTTATTAATTAAGAATGCTTCAAAGAGAGGGATAGATAAAATAGCTATTTATGATTCTTTCAGAGCAGGATTTGACATAGATATTAAACAAGATTTAGTATTAGGCTATGAATATTTAAAAATTTTTAATTTAACAGACACAAGTGTTTTTAAGTTCCTAAATAGTAATTTAAAATTATCTCTTAGAAAATTAGATGCTAATAATAATCGAACCTTTAGAATAACAAAACGAGAATAATGATTTAGAAAGAAAATGTTATATTAATTTTCACTTTCTGATTTAAGATTTCTTCAACATTATTTTGGAATTCTTCTCTCTCAGTTTTGATAGCGCTGAGATATCTTGTATAATCCTTATTTTTTCTATTATAATCGTTTTCGACATGTTCGAGCTTTATAGAATTCGTAGAGATTTCACTTTTAATTTCTTCTAATTTTTGAGCTAATCCAGCATCCTGAATCTTTTTTTCTGTATCTTTAATCTCTTCTTTAATTTGTAAGTATTTCTCAATATTAGCTTGTAGCTCTTTTTCTTCGAAAATTATATTTATTTGCTCGATTGTTTTTTCTTTAGTCTCTGTTTTAAGATTTAGTTTGTTTTCTTCTAAAACATGCCGTAATTGTACCATAAGACTTGTAAATTTTGGTAAATCTTTTCTTTCTTTAATTAGCATCTTTATTGGATTTTTAAGAAAATCCCTTATATAATTCAGATTTATATTCGGGACATGAAGGGATTCTTTTTCTAATTCAAATTTGAGTTTTTTTAAAGCCTTTTTAAATCCTATCTCTTCATTAATCTTCAACTGTAATTGAAATAATTTGTCATTTTCGGCTTCTAATTCTCTGAATAGTTCATTTTTCTCTAAATCAATCAACTCTAAGTTTAATTCTTCCTGTTTTCTATTACGGTCCTCTAATTCATTTTCAAACTCATCTAAATCTACTTTTGCATGTTCAATATTTTCTTTGAGATGGAAGAGCTTTGGCAGTTTTTTAAGTAAATATTCTGCATTTTTTACATTTGTATATTTTTTCCTCATGAATTCATCTAATTGGCCTTGTTTTTTCCCTAGTTTTCGAGTGATATAATTTAGTTCTTTAATCTCTGCTTGTACTTCTTTATGAAACTTTGGTAAAGATTTTCTAGCAATTTCATTAATGATAGTAAACAATTTCTTAATAGAATTTAATAAATCATTAACATTATCATAATTTAAATCCTCTTCAGGAATTTCAATCTCATCAATCTCTTTTCTAATACGATCAGAGAAGAAATTCAACGATCTTTGAGCCTTTTGGTCAATTTTTTCCTTTCCTACTTGTAAGAAATGATCTAAACATACTTTAATTTCGATTAAATCCTCTCTAATCTCTTGGATTAATTTTTTAACAACTTTTTTGATCTTAAAAAACTGTGAATTAACCCTTTCTATATAATATTCTTCAAATTCCTCTAGATCTTTTTCAATCATTTTATTTTCTATTAGGTTTTATTTTATTGCTTTAATAATCTTTCTACCATTCATATATTTTTGAAGTACCTCTGGAATTGTTATTGAATGGTCCTTATTTTGATAATTCTCAAGTAAGCAACAGATAGTACGTTCAGTTGCTATTGCTGTTGCATTTAATGTATGAACAGTTTTTTTTAGTTCTTGAGAGCCAACTTTTCCCATTCGTATTTTCAATTTTCTTGCTTGATAATCTAAACAATTACTACATGAAACTAATTCGCGATATGTATTTGAGGCAGGAAACCATGCCTCTAAATCATACTTTTTAGCAGCATTATCATTTAATTCTCCAGAAGCGATGTTAACTATTCTGTAGGGTATTTTTAATTCCTTATAAAGTTCTTCAGCATTAAAAATTAATTCTTCAAAGAATTTCCATGAATCCTCAGGTCTACAAAAAATAAATTGTTCGACCTTCTCAAATCGATGAACTCTAAATATACCTAAAGTATCTTTTCCATGTGATCCTGCTTCTCTTCTAAAACATGAAGAAATACCTACATATTTTAATGGTAATCTATTTGGCTCAATAATTTCATCATAATGATATGCAGCTAATGTTTGTTCGGATGTTGCGATCATGAAGAGATCTTCACCGTCAATTTTATAAAGCTGGTCTTCAAAATCTGCCAACTCTGCTGCTGCTTTCATCACTTCATGCTTAATGAAGAAAGGAGTCCACATTGGAATGTAATCTTTATCTATTAATTTTTCTAACGCAAATTTCATAAGAGCTAAGTTTAATAAAACTAAATCTCCTTTTAGATAATAAAACCTTGAACCTACAACTTCTGAAGCTTTTTTGATGTCTGCTCCACCAATTTTAGAGATTAAATCAATGTGCGATAATGGTTTAAAATCGAATTTAGTTATTTTTCCAAATGTCCTAACAGTTTCATTCATATCTTCTGTTTCACCAATAGGAACAGATTCATGTAAAATATTACCTACGGCATAACGATTTTCCTCTCTTTTTTCTAAATGCAATGATTTCAATTTTTCTAATTCATCGATTTTCTCTTTAATTTCTTTTGATTTCTTAATAGCTTCTTCAGCTTTATCTTTTTTTTTTAATCTTTTGAATTCTCCAATTTCTATCGAAATCTCATTCCTTTGTTTCCTTAAATCTTGCAATTCTTGCAAAACCGCCCTCCATTTTTTATCATATTCTAAAACTCTTTCTGCATGTGATGGATCTTTGAACCTTTTTTTCTCTGATTCGATGATTTTATCAAGTTTCTTTCTAAATAGCTCTATATCAAGCAAAGTATAGCTCCTTTAATTATCTTGGAAATTATAATTTATTGTTAGATTTATAAAATTATCATTTTATTAAAATGTGAAGTAGATTCAAAAATTTTTTTCAAAATTGAAATTATTCATGCTGAATCCTATCCGCTATGGTGGAACGAGCTAATGCTGTTTTAATTTTCCTTTTATCATAACCCACCATGTCAATAATCTTCTTTATTTTAATTCTTCTTGCCTTTCCTTTTAAGCCTTCTTCTGCCATAAACTCTTTTGCAAAATCTTCTTTCTTTTTTTCTTCTGCCTCTGACATATTAATAAGTAATTATTTTTTCAATAAAAAATTCACGAGAAGTTCAATATTGAACTATTTATAAAATAAATGATTAAACAATGAAATAAAAGAAAATAATTAACAGCACTTATTAAAGTCTAATCAGAAAAAATAAATTATTTCCTTAATTTCTTAAAGCATTAAGATTAAAGTAAAATTAACAAATTTCAATAATTAATGGTGATATTGTACAAAAAGGTGAAATAGTTGTCTGAAAACCAGACCATCGAAGAACCTAGAATTGGAGTTTACGTATGTAGATGAGGAGTGAATATAGGTGCCGCAGTTGACTGTGATGATGTTCGAGATTATATTGAACATTTGCCTAATGTAACTATTGCCCGAACTAATGATTTTACTTGTTCGGATCCAGGACAAAATATTATCAAAAATGATATATTGGAATTAAACCTAAATAGAGTAGTAGTAGCAGCTTGTACACCAAAAATTCATGAACCAACTTATAGAGCAGTTTTAATGGAAGCAGGTTTAAGTCCATATTATTTTCAAATGGTTAATCTTCGGGAGCACTGCTCTTTTGTTCATGCAAAAGATAGATTTAATGCTACAGAAAAGGCAAAGAGGTTAGTACAGGCAGGGATAAATCGTGCACGTGAATTGGAAGTAATTCCTCGCAAAGAAATCCCAGTAGAAAAAGCAGTTTTGGTTGTAGGAGCAGGAATTGCTGGGATGAATGCTGCTTTGGATTTGGCAAATCAAGGGATTAATGTGTATTTAGTAGAGAAAGAAGCTACAATCGGAGGAAAAATGGCCCAATTGGATAGAATTTATCCAACTGATGATTGTGGAATATGAGTGTTAGCCCCTATTATGGTCAATGCATCTAAACATCCCAATATAACATTATTCACTTATAGCGACGTTGTAGAATTTACTGGTATTCCCGGTGATTATCATGTTAAAATTAGAAAAAATCCTCGATATGTTGATGAAAGTAAATGTACTGGATGTGGATTATGTACAACTAAATGCCCAATAAAAGTACCAAGTGAGTTTGATAGAGGGATTGGTGAAAGAAATGCTATTTATATCCCATTTCCTCAAGCAGTACCAAAATTAGCAGTAATGGATCGAACTGTTTGTATAGATTGTAAGAATTGTGAAAGAATTTGCCCCGCTGAAGCTATTGAATTTGAACAAGAAACTGAGTATGTTGATGTTAAAGTAGGAGCAATAATTATTGCTACAGGTTGGGATGAATATCCTATTTGGAAGACAAATGAATATAATTATGGATATTATCCTGATATAATTACTCAAATCGAACTAGAGCGTATGCTAAGTCCTATTGGCCCAACGGGAGGACATGTTTATAGAGTTTCTGATGGAGAAACTCCAAAAACTATTGTAATGATTCAATGCGTTGGTTCAAGGGATGTAAATGCAAATCCTTACTGTTCATTTGTCTGTTGTAATGTAGCGCTTAAAAACGCTCAATTATTAAAACAAGAATACCCAGACATGGATGTAATTATGTTCTATATTGATATTAGAACAACAGATAAAGGAAACGAAGAATACTATCGAAAAATAAGAGAGTCAGGTATAAGAATGATTCGAGGAAAAGTAGGTGAAATTATAGAAGATCAAGAAACTAACAAATTAAAAGTTAGAGCTTATTCTTCTTTAACCGGTGAAATCGTGAATATCAATGCTGATTTAGTTGTATTATCAACAGGTATCGTTCCTTCAAAGGGAACTGAAGAAATAATTGAAGTAATGGGATTAAGTAAAGGACCCGGTGGATTCCTCACTGAAATACATGGTTGTTTAAGTCCTCAGGAAACTAAGGACATGGGAATATATATAAGTGGTTGTGCCGTTGGTCCCAAAAATATACCTTATTCAGTTTCTTCTGCTTTAGCCGCTGCTAGTAAAGCTTCTACTTTATTATCTCATGATTCAATCAGACAAGAATTAATCATTGCAGAAGTAGATGAGAATCTATGTATGGGATGCCATAGATGTGAAAAACTCTGTTACTATGAAGCTATAAAAGTCAATGAAGATGAAATTGCTGAAGTTGATGATTTAAAATGTAAAGGTTGCGGTGTTTGTGTTTCATCTTGTCCAGCAAGAGCAATAGATTTAAAATACTATAGAGATAAGCAATTTTCTGAAGAAATAAAGGGAA
>JBHLPN010000099.1:0-4883 GCA_048939445.1 Promethearchaeota archaeon
GCAAAACAATTATTTGCGGAAATAATATAAATTAAAGATAATCATTAATATTTTTATTTCGAAACCGTTTTTCTACTCCACATCTCATTCCTGGTAATTCAAAACACTCATTGGGAATCATCCTTTTAAAATAGTTTTTATTTTCTCTTTCAGAAATAAATTGTGAGTTGTATAATGTTTCGAAGATTTCTCCCCCAGAAAATTGGATATCATTAAAATATGAGAAAACCAAACGATTTTTACTGACATTCTCTACTATATTTTTTAGAGGGGAGTTATATTCTCGAATTTTCCCATTTTCATCTATTGTGACAGTTTTTTGATTATGTTCATTATATAAACAAATTATACATTGGGGCCATCTCTTATGAAAATATTCTAATACAAGATCTATTACTCTATGTTTGAGTAAAACTACTCCATATAATACACCGCGATTATTTATCTCTGTTCTTGTGAATTGTCTCGCACGATATACTTCAGTAGACACCTCTCGCATCATACGGTTGATCTTTTTAGCGAATGGAGTTCCTGAATTGCGTAAGATAACTTCTGGAACTTTTTTTATATGTTCGAACAAAACAGGTGAAAATTTACAATGACGAGGAAGATTATGAATCAGTTCTTCACGCGAATGTCCTTTAGCACACCCAACGATTTCCAATGGATCCTGATTTTTCTTTTCTTTACTCATTGGATCTCATTCTCCAAAATTTTATTATCATTAAGATCGATAAAATTATGAAGAGTTCTTTGATTTTGTCCATTAATTAAAAGATAAGGATCAGCCCTTTTTAACACTACACCAACCGATTTTAAATCTTGTCTACGTTTAAATATAAACTTACGAGCTCGCAAGTTAATTATCCTTTTTGCTGAAATTGGACCAATTCCAGGAACTCGAATTAATTTTTGGTAGGATGCTTGATTTGGGTTCACTGAACCATGATCTTTAAAATATTGCCTTGCTAAATGAATTTTCGGATCTCCTTGAGGCAAGTTACCTTCTTCTGTTAATATTCCTTTTAAGTCTTTTAATTTATAATGGTATATCCTTAATAACCAATCACTTTGATATAACCGATGTTCTCTTGCTAGTGATGCTGCTTGCTTACCTGCTAATGGCGTACCTTCGATTGGAATGAAGGAAGAAAAATAGGCTCGCCTTAGATCAATTTCTCGATATCCCCAATCAATTCTATTTAATAGATCATAATCACTTTCATTTTCTGCGGCTCCTACCACAAACTGAGTTGTTTGTCCGCTATTTAGAATTGGAGCACCATCCCATCGAAATTTTTTATAACCATTTTCTCTACGATCTTTAATCATTTTTTCTTGGTATTTCAATTGATTATCTTGTTTCAAATCTTTCATGATTTTAAGTGCTTCATCATTATGTCTAATGCGAATTTCTTTTAACCAACGCTGACGTGTTATGATATCGTTGTTAAAATCTTTTTGATCTGCAATCTCAGCGAGGTACTCTTTAGTGGAGGCTTCAGTATTGATTGAAATGCGATCTGAAAGAGATATTGCTTCTTTGAGTAGATAGTGACTTACTCCTGGTAAGCACTTAAAATGTATATACCCACGAAAGTTATATTTAAATCGAAGAAGTCGAATAGCCTCAAGCATTTCTTCAGTAGTTTTATCGGCATTACCATTAACTCCAGATGAAATAAAAACACCTTCCACAACATTCATAGAATAGAGTTTCATGAATGTACGAGCATATTCTTCTGGTGTAAAGCTCATCTTTCGCTTAGAACTATGTGAAAAACAGTATTTGCAATTGTAAATACACTTGTTAGTATAAAGGGTTTTAAAAAGACTCATGCATCGTCCATCAGGTGTATAACTATGGCAAATCCCGGCACTTGCGGTATCCCCTATCCATTTTTTTGAATCTCCAAACAGTTTTGGATATTTATCGGTACGACTGGAAGCAGTACTAGCACAAATATCATATTTAGAACTTTCTCCCAAAACACGAATCTTTTCTAAGATAGAAGGCACATTACCCATCAGCTAAGTAGAATTGCATACCTTCATGTGGTATATAAATAAAAATCTTGATATTTACCTTATAAAAAGAGGGGGCATATTGAATTTTCGATCTTTACTCAAGATATTTCTCAAAAAGGTAAGTATAAATTTTCTATTGCTTTATATATTTTTCTCTCTTCTTTCAAATAAGAAATATACGATAATTCTTTATCAGAATGATTCTGAATCCACATTCTGTTTTCAAGAAATTTTAATGAATCTAGAATCCTTTTTGCTTCATTTTTTGTTTCTGCTTTATTAAGACATCTAACTAAAAAATTGATATAATTCAGAAGCAGTCTTCTTAAACTATTTCGTTTTGTATGCAATAAATTTGCTGTGTTACTTTCTTGAGTTATGGTTTGCATGTTTTAGTCCAAGATGGATCTAAAATTATGAGATAATTTAAATTAGAATGATATGTACATAATATCTCTTTATTTCAAGAATAGATAATTGCCTTAAATAAAAATTAAAATTTTAATTTATACTATGATAATTATCCATTATATTATATTCATAATTTAGAAATTAATTGATATAAATGGTTAAATACACTGGAGGAGAAATTATCTCCAAATACTTGATTAAAGAGGGAGTAAAATATATCATTGGGATACCAGGTCATGGCAATTTACCTTTAGTAGATTCATTCTTCAAAGATCGAGATAAACTAACACTGATTCAACCAAAACAGGAAATGTCAGGAGTTCATTTAGCAGTAGGTTATTATCGCATTACAGGACAACCTTTATGTGTTTTTACATCTATTGGTCCTGGTGCAATCAATACTGCTATTGGTATTGCAGATGCATTTGTAGATTCAATGCCAGTATTAGTAATAACCGGGGATACGCATGTGCATATGCGGGGAAAAGGTGTTCTACAAGAGATTGAAAGGAAAAGGGACTCTGATATGCCACGTATACTTGAACCGATAGTGAAACGTAGTTTTCAAGTTGATATTGCTGGCCAGCTACCTTCAATAATGCAACGAGCATTTAATCAAATGAACACAGGCAGAAAAGGGCCCATCCATATAGATCTCCCTATAGACGTACAATCTGATGTTATAGAAGCGGAAATTCCAGATCCAGTAAAACGCAAATCTCAAGGAAGAATTTTAGGAGACCCAGAATTAATTAGTAAAGCTGTAGTTCTTTTAAAAGAAGCTAAGAGACCTATTTTACTATTAGGTGGAGGGACTGTTTCATCTGAAGCTTACAATGAGGTTAAAGAATTAACTGAAAAGATTGGTGCAGGTGTTATATCTACAATGATGGCAAAAGATGCCTTTCCAAATGATCACCCACTTTTTTGTTGGGCTTCTGGTAGCAAAGGAACTACGGTTGGATTAAAAATGACTTCTACTGCTGATGTTTTACTTGCTATTGGATGCAGGTTTGCTGACGAAACCTCTAGCTCATATAAGGATGGCGTTAGTTTTTCAATTCCACCTACAAAACTTATTCAAATTGATATTGATCCTCATGAAATTGGAAAAAATTATCCTGTTGAAGTCGGAATAGTTGGAGATTCTAAAGCATGCTTAAGGCAAATCATTGATGAATTAGGGGATTACAAAATAAATTATGAAAATACAGACTATTTCAAAGAGATACAAGAAGAGAAGAAAAAATGGTTTGAAACATTAAATAAGTATCGAGATGATTCAAAAACCCCTGTTATGATTTCAACTGTTTTAAAAGAAATAAGACAATTTTTCGATAAAGATGCGGTTATTGTAACTAGTTCTGGAAACGTTCAAGCACAAATCATTCAAGAAATGGAATTTTATAGACCAAAAACATGTATAACAGCGGGTGGTTTTTCTACTATGGGATATAGTGTCCCAGCGGCAATTGGGGCAAAATTGGGATCAATAGATATTGGAAAACCTAATCGTCAAGTTGTTGCATTAGTTGGGGATGGAGACTTTATGATGACAATTTCAGAATTGTCTATTGCTGTTCAATTAGGACTAACGAATATATTCTTTATAGTTTTGAATAATTTTGGATGGATAGCAATTCAGGACCTCCAACAAGCCGCCTATGGAGAAGATAGAGGGTATGGCACTGCTTTTTATGATAAAGATGGTAATCCCTATTCACCTGATTTTGCAAAAATAGCTGAAGGATTTGGATGTTATGCTGAAAAAATTTCGAAAAAAGAAGAGATTATTGCGGCATTAGAAAGAGCAAGTGAATCTGGGAAACCGTCAGTTATAGAAATTGAAGTGCAAAGAGACTTTCCTTGGACAGGGACTCCTGCTTTTGGTTGGTGGGATGTTCCAATACCTTATTACTTAAGAGAGCGAAGAAAGAAATATGAACAAGAAATTAAAGGAGAAAAATTATAATGGTTAGCTCAGAGTTGATTAAAGAAATTTCGAAAGATATAGGGTTTGATTTATGTGGAATCGCTCCAGTTGAACGATTTGCCGAGGCTCCAGTTGGTTTTCGACCTATAGATATCTATAAAGAATGTAAATCTGTAATTGTATTTGCAAAATCAGTTCCAAATGAACCTCTTAATGCTTCGAATTATGTGCCATATTCACACCTAGGAAGTTTAATTATTCAAGAAGTTGATAATCTAACAGTACAATTTACAAGAAAATTAGGAGAATTGGGAATTGGTGCAGTTCCAATTCCTTCTGATGATCCGTATGAATATTGGGAACCTGATAGAATGTATGGAAGGGCAATCTTATCTTTAAGACATGCTGGTCACCTTGCTGGACTTGGAGTTTTGGGAAAAAATACTCTTTTGATTAACAATCAGTTTGGTAACATGATTCAACTCGGAGCTATTTTAGTTAATATAGAATT
>JBHLPN010000099.1:4983-9496 GCA_048939445.1 Promethearchaeota archaeon
AACACATAATTATAATCTTGATCATCTCTTTTACAGTTAATTATTTTTTTAACAAGTACTTCTATTTTTTCTTTAGTTTCATTATCAGGTAGAACAAAGGGTAATGCATGGATCCCTGTAATTTGTATACTGCTAGTATTATTGATAATTCCTTTTGCCAAATAATTATATAAGGAACTATTCAACAATCCTAATATATAAGGAATAGATATTGATTTTACTTGAATAATAAATCCAATAGCTTTATTAGAATCCCAATAACATCCTCTTGGCATATAACGCGCTGCTAATCTTGTACTTACTCCACTTATTACAATACCTTCTTCTTCAAATGGAACATTTTTAGGAATGTCGTAGTTATTTTTTGATTCTTTATTCCAATCTAATGCTTCTATAATCGGTCTATAATATTGGTCTACTCCACCCCGCTTTAAATAAGGTTTCCACTTATCTAATTCTAGATCTTCTCTCCTTATAATCTTATATTTCTTATCAGAATCATGAATTCTCTTATTTCTTCTTTTAAAAATGTAAGCGAGTTCTGTACTTTCAATCGCAGCTATATATTTTCTATTATCGTGTGTGTGCATTCCTATAAAACCATTTAAATATTCTTCTAATTTAGCTGCTTTTTCAAATAAATTAATGACTTCTTCCTCAACATCAGTATAAAATATGTTAAAGGGTAAAGAATTATATTTTACTTGTGTTATTTTATTAACAATTTTAGGTGTCTTATAATCGTCCTCGCTTTTTACTCTTGGAATTATCCTCATTAGATTATTTTCCCTGTTCCTTCTATTATTATTACCAGAGCATTTTGTTAAAACAATAATTACTGGACTTGTACTTACATTTTGATTAGAAAACAAATTTTTCGGTGCCAAAAGAATCTCATTAATTTTGCAATTATTTAAGATAAATCTCCTTAGTCTTTTATGGGTGCTTAGAGTTAAGAATGAATCACTAGTAATAAAACCCAATTTACCTCCTTCTTTTAATCTCAAAATACTGTTGACTATGAACATTGAGTAGGTTTCATGGGCATTAATATTCCCATAGATCTTTTTCAACTCTTTTCTATTTTCTCTAACATATGAACTAGCTTTGTTTAAATAAGGAGGATTTCCAATAATGAAATCATATTCATTATAATCCTTTTGATTTACAGATAATAGAGTATCCATTTGTTTAAAAGAAACTCCTAATGACCTTATTTTCTTTCCATATTTTTCATTAATATCTAAAGTATGAATTTGCTCTTTATTAATTCCATGACTTAATAATGATTTGACAAAAACACCGGGACCAACGCAAGGATCCAATATCTTTTGGTTAAATTTGATATTTCCTAACCGAGAAACAATATAATCTGCGGTTTTTAGGGGTGTTAATACAACTCCTAAATCCTTTTTGCTTAATTCTTCTAACATTAATAAGTTTTATTTGTGATTAAATTCTATACATAGAATTACTTCTAACATCACTATAATTGGTTATCAATATCTCTTAAATTCTCTATTATAAGTTCACATAAAATCTTTATATTCTTTGTGTTAACTTTATCTATTGTATCATTACTTGAATGCATATATCCATAAATACTTAAATCCCCAAATTCAATACCCTGAAAAAATTTGTTCTTCATATAAGTACCATCTGAGTGGACACCAAAATTAATCTTCTTTGATTTTTCAAAGATCTGCAATCCTTTATTATTATTTAAAAAGCGATTGTAGAGCTCATTATAGCCATTTGGTTTATAGATGCTATCAAAAATCGTGATACTTCTCCCAATTCCGTCGAAATTAATAATAAATACAGAATATTTCTCAAAATCTTTAATTTTCTTATAGAAATTACGAATACCCATTGTCCCAGTCTCTTCACATCCAGTAAATACAAACCACGTGTCATAATTTTTAAGTCTAGATTTCATGTTTGAATAAAATTGCATTAATTCTAAAACGCATGCTATCCCTGAAGCATTATCACTTGCACCAGGTGATTCATTATTTATAGTATTAATAAGAATTAAAACTGTCGATAGAGCGTTAATAGTCATGGGAAGTAAACCAATTATTATGAATATCATGCTAAAATTAGGAAGAATAATATTCTTCAATAAAATAATGATCAATAATATTAAACTGGTAAATATCCATGCCCTCATTGCTCTAACACGAACTCTAAGCGGTAATCTCTGTCCCTTCGAATCTAAATGACACATAAAAATTATCAACTTATCTGAATTTAAGTTATTGGACTGATTTGAGTTTATAGATGGTAGTTTTACATAAAGATTCGCTGATTTTAATCGTTTATATAATTTATATTTTTCTGGATGTCTCATTAAAATGAATAAGATTAATAGCACACTAATAAAAATTATTGATAACACAAATAATAGCAAAGATTCAAACCCTAAAAATAACATAAGAATTAATAAAAAACCTAAGGAAAATATAATTTTAGGATAAATACGTGAATAAAACGTGCTAAATTCAAACTCTTGAATTAAATAATTTAAGTTTAGGCGCTCTACTTTTTCAACTGCTAATTTAAATGCTTTTTCTTCCGCAATTGTTCCTGATAATCTCGGAAATGTGAATACTTCTAAATTTGCTTTGATATTTTTTTCATCAATCATTAATTTCACTCCAAATATGCTCCATGTTTAGCTGAACTAACCAATTTTCTATAAATATTTAAATAACCAGAATTTATTTTAGGATCTGGTTTTTTCCAATTTTTTAATCTTTTTTTAATTTCTTCATCTGGAAGGATAATATTCAGCTTTCTATTGTTAATATCAATTTCTATAAAATCTCCGTCTTGTACAACTGCAATAGGTCCTCCTTCCATAGCTTCAGGACATACATGTCCAATACAAGGTCCCCTTGTAGCTCCAGAATATCTGCCATCAGTTATCATTGCTACTGAATCTCCTAATCCCATACCAACTAATATTGCAGCAGGAATTGATAATTCTCGCATCCCAGGAGAACCTTTAGGGCCTTCATATCGTACAAGTAAAACATCTCCTTCTTCTACTACATTTGATAATAGTGCTTCACGCAAATCTTCCTCACATTCAAAAACTTTTGCAGGTCCTTTATGAAACCTCATTTTTGGGTTAACAGCACTTTGCTTAACAATTGCTCCCTCAGGTGCTAAATTTCCTTTTAAAACAGCAATACTTCCCTCAATTAAAATTGGATCTTCTAAGTTCCTTATAATCTGGTAATCATCAAATTGTACACTTTTGAGATAGTCTCTAAGATTTAAATCCATGACTGTCTTTGTTGTTAAATTCAATAAATTTGATAATTTTTTCATTAAAACTTTAACACCTCCTGCTTCATGAAACTCTGAAAGAGTATATTCTGAGCTTGGTTTGAATTTAGCTAAAAGTGGCACAGATTTACTAATTCTGTCAAAATCAAAATGGTCTAAATTGCCACCTATCTCATGCGACAATGCACATAAATGTAATATCATATTAGAGGATCCACCAACTGATAAAGCAACCTTTATTGCATTTTCAATTGAATCATGTGTTATAATTTCTAAAGCCTGTATATTCTTTTCAATTAGCTTCATAATAGTCGTCCCAGTATCTCTACATAGTTCTTCTCTTTTTTTACTCACAGCACTTAATGTAGCGCAATCCGGTAAAGAAAGTCCCATAGCTTCAACAATACAGGCCATTGTATTTGCAGTACCCATCATATTACAAGCTCCAGCAGAACAACAAGTTTCTGATTCGATAAGAAGTAATTCCTCTTTTGTAATTAAACCCGCGTTGTATTGTCCAATTGCCTCTTTAACATCAGAAGTAACAAAAGTCTTTCCCTTAAGTGGTCCATCTTGAAACGTTTTAGGAAGCATAATACCTCCAGTTAGAAAAATAGTTGGAATATTACATCTAGCTGCTGCAATAAGCATTCCAGGTATAATTTTATCACAAGAACATAACATTACCATTCCATCAAAATCATAAGCTTTAATGGTACATTCAACTGAAGATGCGATAATCTCTCGTGAAGGTAAAACATATTTTGAGAAATCTCCCGAATTAGCAATTCCGTCGCAGATGGCAATAGTATTAAATTCCATAGGTGTACCGCCCGCTTCTTTAATCCCCTCTTTAACAAATTCAGCTAATTTACGTAAGTGAATATGCCCTGGATTAATTTCATTCCAAGAATTTACAATTGCTATTTTTGGGTTCTGTAATTCTTCATAAGAATAACCACATCCATAAAATAGAGCTCTTTCATATGCTCTCCTATAATCCAAATCATTTCTCTTTGATAGCATTGAGACTAATAAATGTGGTTAATTAATGAAATTTCCTATTATAAATTAATTTCCTACAAATTTTTTAAAGTATATTAATCACGATCTTCTGCCATTGGATTTTTATCCATACATGGAACTTCAAATTGACAGAATGCACATCCAACGGGATAACTCGTAGGTCTTATTTTCCAATTGATACGACGATTAT
>JBHLPN010000100.1:0-9487 GCA_048939445.1 Promethearchaeota archaeon
ATGTTAGGTTCCTCTAGAATGGCAACAGATTTAATTCCATATGCAAATGCGATAGGTTATTCCCCGGAAATATGTTCTTACCTTACTGCTGACATAGGCGCATATTTAAAGCAAGTAACCCCATTATCAAAAGCTTACCCTGATATTAAGAGTGTCCCTAAACCTGATGTATTGGTATTTAACACGAATCAATGTAGAGAGGTTCAAGACTGGTTTGGTTGGTTTGCTAATGAATTTAATGTTCCATTAATGGGGATTTCAACACCAAGAACTGTGGGTGAAGTTACAAACGCACACATCACATTTATAGCAACTCAGATGGAAAAACTGGTTAATGACTTAGAGAAAATTTCGTTAGTCAAATTTAAACTTGATAAACTTAAGGAGGTTGTAGCACTCTCACGTGAGTGTTCTGAACTTTGGAAAAAAGTTTTAGATACCGCAGCCACTATACCTTCGCCATTTACATTCTTCGATGGAACAATTCATATGGGACCTGCTGTAGTTATGAGAGGAACTCAACAAGCAGTAGATTATTATAAGATTTTGTTAGCAGAATTACAAGAGAGAGTAAAAAATCACATCGGAGCTGTAGATGATGAGCGGTATAGGCTTTATTGGGAGGGAATGCCTATTTGGGGAAGGTTGAGACACTATTCTGAATTATTCGCAAGTCTTAAGGCATGTGTAGTTGCTTCAACCTATTGTAATAGTTGGATTTTTTCAGTCTTTAATGAAAATGATCCTTTTAGAAGCATGGCAAAAGCTTATACAGAACTATTTATTGTACGTTCAGATGAATATAAAGAAGAATATCTAAACAAGATGGTAGAGTTCTTTAAAATTGATGGAATTATTTTTCATGATGCAAAAACTTGTCCACATAACACTAACGCTCGTTACGGTATGCCTCAAAGACTCGAAAGAGAAAGTAATGTACCAAATTTAGTGATAAATGGGGATTTAAACGACTTAAGATGCCTTTCTGACGAGCAATCGAGAACTAGTATAGAAGCTTTTATTGAACAACTAGAAGAAAGTTAAATATGGTATAATTTTTAAAGAATTGTAAATAAGAAATTTTGTATATATTTTTATTTAGAGTCATTAGAAATGGTTAATAGGATAAAAGCGATTGATATAAAAAATTACATTGGCAAAGAGTTTAAAACTCGATGGATCCAGGTTACCCAAGAAGCTATAGATAAATTCGCAGACCTTACAAAAGACCATCAATTCATTCACATAGATCCTGAAAAAGCTAAGAGATCCTTTTATGGACAAACTGTTGCTCATGGATTTTATGTCTTATCTATGCTTGGATTCTTTACTTTACAAGATGGAGAAAAAGAATCCATGCAATTCTATGTAACAGATGCAAAAGGAATAGTTAATTACGGATTCGATAATATAAGATTTATTTCAGCTGTTCCTGTCGGTGCTTTTATTCGAGATGTAACATATATTTCAAAAGTCGAATTAGTTGAGAGAGGAATGAAATTCACCTCACACCACACAATTGAAATCAAGGGACAAGAAAAACCTGCCCTCGTAGCAGATTGGATTAATTTACTTATTTTATAATCTAAATGAACATCAAAAATATAAAAATTAGTTGATTCATTCACTATTTTTCCATAAGTTCTATATATAAAATGTTAAATGTCCAACTGCATTTTTTAGATTATTAAGATTTTAGGGATAATCTATGGGGCTTGAAAAGAAATTCACCTCCGATTTTAATGCAATGATAAATATTGTAATGTTCAATTCAATTGGATTCTTTTTTTTGGATTATCTTATACCTGTTGTTGCTGCAAAAATATTAGCTGCCACAGGATTACAAATCGGATTACTTTTTTCTGTTCAGGTTTTTGGGTACATGATATCTTCATTTTTTACCGGTTTAATTACTGATAAGGTAAAATCAAAAACAAAATTGGTTCTTTTAGGTTCTTTTGGAAGAGGTACTGCATATTTTATCCTTTATACAGCTCTCATATTTAGTTCTTTAATAGGTATTGGTATTGGTACTTTCAGTATTGGTTTTTTTGCTGGATTCTTTTGGATTCCGTTTGATACTTTAATTGCTGAAAAATCTAATAAAAACCATCGTGCAGAAGCATATGGTAAAAGAGATGCTGCTATTGGGCGAGGAGCGATTTTAGGATCGAGTATAGGATTTCCTATTTTTGGGTTTGCATCTGGCTATACAGATATTCCCTTCTTGGTCTACTTAGCCATTTTATTATTTGGTATCTCAAATTTCTATGGTGGTTTTAGATTTCATAAGAAAGTCAATGAGTCGATCAAATTTCCTACTCAAGAAACTAATAATATTATCAAGAATCAAAATAACACCAAACTTCTAGGTACTATTACTTTTGGATTAATATTTCTAGCAATAGTCTTATTATTGGCTAATATAAATGGCTCATTAGCAAGACCGTATTTTAATGTTTATATTATAAATGAAATTATTAATGATGAATCTATTGCGATGCTTGTATACGCTCCAAGTGGATTGATTTCAATGTTTCTTTCACCAAAAATTGGTCGTTATGTAGATAAACTGCACCCTAGCGTGGGTATAACAATAGCGAGTATTCTTGGGTCCATTATCACTTGGTTCCTAATTAATACTTATAACCCATTTTTATTCGCCATTCTATTAACCCTAGATATAACAATTGTAACAATTGGAGCTCTAACTTTTCAAAATTTTCTAAGTAGAATTACAATAAGACATCGTGGTAAGATAATGGGATTCCGTATAGTTATGGTTAATTTCGGTACTATAATTGGACCTATTCTTGGAGGATTAGTCTTGGATATAATGGGGCTTAAAGCACCCTTTATTATATCAATATTCGTTGAATTATCATTAATCCCATTTTATCTCCTAGCAGTATATTTAATGAAAGGTCATTTAAAAGAGAAATATGAACTTAGAGAACCAATAGAATTAGAAAGAATTTAACCTCAATAAAAAATTTCATCCACCAACTAAAGGAGGAGATATTACTATTTGGTCTCCATCTTTTAGTTTTGTGTTCAATTCTTCTAAAAATAAATAATTTCTCCCATTTACTAAAATTACTACATGACTCTCCAAATTTCCATGTGGATCTACAAATATCTTACGTATCTTCTTTCCATGCTTATTCATGAATTGCTTAATTACATCACCTAACGTCTCAACATCTGAATAATCGATCTGAGTTAATCCAACGTCAGTAGAAAAAATAGTCATTAACTTTAGTGTGACATTTACCATTAAATCTTTAATATTCTAATGGTATTAAAAATTTTATTCAATAGAGTTATAAAGATTAATCATAAGGTTAAAAATTATTTAATAATATTTTCAAATAAAGAACTGTATGTCTCTCAATTCAAGTGAAGTGAATGAACTCCAAAAATGAAATTATCGAAGAATTAAATCAGATTCTTAAAAGAAGTCAAATATTAACAGATTTAGAAGATCTTTATGTTTATTCTTTTGAGAAAATCTTTTTGGATCAAACCAACATAAAACCTGATATCGTAGTTAGAGTTTCCTCTATGGAGGAAGAAAACAAAGTAAAAAAGTTAGCTGAAAAAAGGAATATTTACTTAATTGAGAGAGGAAAAAGTATTTTACCAACTTCAAACACACCTTCTAAACCTTTAGTTTTAATAGATAATGTGGAAATTCCTAAACTTGAAGGTTGTCTTCTTGAAACGAGTTATAGTAATGAATTTATTACAAGCTTAAACAAATTCCCTATTAATGGGTATGGAACGTATAGAAACCTTGCTTCAGCGGTGCATAATTTACTTCTAGGAAAATCTTTAAACAAATGCCAACAATGTACAACGTGTAGTGGATACTGTACAGTTAGTCCTTCTTTTAATGGAATAGAGACATGGTCATCGAAAGGAAGAATGCTCGTCATTAGGGGAATTATGAAAGGTGATTTAACTTTTTCAGACAAGATAGTCGATATTTTATTTAATTGCACCAAATGTGGTCTTTGCTTCGCCCAATGTTTTCAAGATTTAGAGTTTCATGAAGCAATCCTTTATTTAAGACATAAAATAGCTGAGGAGAATTTGGTACCACAGATATTTCATATAGCCGCTAAAAATATTTTTGAGCATGGAGATCCTAGTGCTATTCCCGTTAACCGTCGAGTTTCAAGGATTAAAAATTTTTCTAAATTGAATTTACCAGAAAAAGCAGAGAACCTTGGCTGGTTAGGGTGCACAGTTGCAACTCGAACTCCAAAAACAGCTGATTCTTTTATTAATATTTTAAACCAAACTGAGACAGAGTTTACAATGTTAGGAAAAGAAGAGGGATGCTGTGGTTATGTTTTGATATCATCAGGATTATGGAAAGAAGCAGAAAAAAATGCTAAGGGTGTTATTGAAAGGGTTGAAAAAACCAATGCTAAATCTCTAATAACACCTTGTTCTGGTTGCTATTACACTTTTACAAGACTTTATCCTGAAATCCTCGATCTTCAGATGCCTTGTGAGATACTTCATACTTCTCAATTTTTTGAAAAATTGTTAAAAAATGAAAAAATCAAGCTTAAGCCTTTGGAATTAAATGTAACTTATCATGATCCATGTTCACTTGGAAGGCATAGTAAAGTCTATGAACCACCACGTAATATCTTGAAAGCAATTCCAAGTTTAAAACTTATTGAAATGCCATTTAATAGGAAATATGCACGATGTTGTGGAGGTGGAGGTGGTTTATGGTCGTTTAATAATACTGTTAGTCTAGAATCAACACAAACAAAACTTAAAGAAGATTTAATTCCTACAAATGTTGATATTTTAACAACTGCTTGTCCCCAATGTCAAGTAAATTTCCGTTTTGCTTCTCATATGAAAACTCTCGCGGATCAAGCATTAAAAATCTATGATATCACAGAGTTGCTTGACTTAGCAATAGAATATAAATAATCTAACCCTATTTTGCTAAACCTCGAACCTTTGGTTGGCCTGGCCATGGCCAAGAGATCCTATATTTGATATTACAGCGAGGACAAGTAGCTTCTTTCGCATTTGGTTTAACTGGAAAGCGTTCAAGACAATTCATACACCTACATTTTGGATTTTCACTCATCTACGAATCACTTCTCTACATAAAATGTTAAGTTATTTTAGAAGTTTTTAAGGATTAAATAATAATTATAGTATTATCATCATTGTTAAATTGTCGTTTTCTGTATTCTTTTATATTATTTTAAATTAATTTACTACTTATTAGTTTTCGTTGAAATATTTAAATCTAATGGATAATTTAAATAAAAAGTAAAACCTTTTAATTATTCAAGTGAATACTAGTATTAGAATTATTTCTGAGTACAATTCTGTAGCATATGTGGGTACATTTTCCCATTGCACCAAAAAGCATACTGATTTACAATTAAACGAAATCAAGATGTAAGGGTGGAAAATTATAGTTTGGAGTAAAGAGATAGCTTATATTGATTTATCTACTGGAGAGATAACAAAAAAGCAGATTCCAAAATCAATAAGAGAGCAATTTTTAGGAGGTAGAGGTATAAATATGTATCTTCTATACAATCACCTTTCACCTGGAATTGATCCCTTAAGCCCCGAAAATGTTTTACTTGTAGGTGCTGGTTTACTTACAGGAATCCCCGCAATGGGGAGCGGAAGATGTGATATTGCAGCAAAATCCCCCATAACTGGTGCCATTGGTGATTCAAATGTAGGAGGATTTTTTGCACCCGAAATGAGAATGGCAGGATTTGATCATTTGGTTATAACAGGAAAAGCTGAGAAACCTAGTTATCTTTGGATCCACGATGGAGAAATTGAAATTTTAGATGCTAGTCATCTATGGGGAAAGGACACATTTGAAACACAAAACTTAATCCGCTTAGATCATGGAGATGAAGAAATTAAATCTTTGGTAATAGGTAAAGCGGGCGAAAATCTTGTACGTTTTGCTAATGTAAGAACTGGTATGAAAAATTCTGCTGGTCGGACAGGCATGGGTTGCGTTATGGGTTCAAAAAATTTAAAAGCTATAGCTACTCGTGGAACTATGGATATTCAATTTGCCCACCCGGAGGAACTTTTAACATATTGTAAAGAAATCATCGATATGGTTATGAAGAATCGATATTCAAGAGCAGCATCAAAATGGGGAACACTCATAATATATAGCACCACAAATACTACAGGACTGATTCGAACAAGAAATTTTCAGTTAAACCAATTAGAACAGGGTTGGGATATTGAACCTGAAGAAATGGATAAGTACACAATTGGAATGTCTGGTTGCTATGGATGCCCTGTAAGCTGTCGACATCGCTATACTTTAAAAGAAGGTTCTTTTACTCCCTTTTTTGCAGAGGGTCCTGAATACACATCGTTAGGGGCATTTGGTACTATGGTTGATTGCAAGAAAATGGAAACTGTTCTTGTAGCAAACCATTTAGTTAATAAGTATGGTTTAGATACCTTAGAAACTGGGGGACTCATCGCTTGGGCAATGGAACTCTATGAGAAGGGAATACTCACAGAAAAAATGACAGATGGACTAAAACTTGAGTGGGGTAATGAAGAGGTTCTTTATGAATTAATTCGAAAAATAGCTTATAGAGAAGGCTTTGGTAATTTACTTGCCGATGGTTTCAAGATAGCTATACCTCAGGTAGGAGAAGAATCTAGATATTATGCTATTGAAGTAAAAGGAATGAGTAATTTACATTCAGATGAACGTCCCACCCCTAGCTTAGCATTAGGTATTACTACCTCCACCAGAGGTGCCGATCATTTAAGAGGGCGCCCAGCTATAGATCTTTACGGGTTACCAGAAGACTTTTTGGAGGAGATATATGGTGGAAAAATGTCTTCAGATTATAGATCATATAAAGGGAAGAGTCGTATGGTTTGGTGGCAAGAACTCTTATACGCTGTTACAGATTCACTTGGAATATGTAAATTTCAAACAGTTTTCTTAGCTGTTCATGCTCCGAAATGGGAGGAATTCTCAAAATTAATCTATTTAGCTTCCGGAATGAAGTATTCAATCACTGAACTTATGGATATTGGTGAAAGGATTTATACTCTTGAAAGAATGTTTAATAACAGGGAAGGGTTTTCAAGAAAGGATGATATTTTACCGGAACGATACTTTGAAGAAGCGACTCCTATAGGACTTCCACGAGTGAAGGGACTAAAAATTGACAGACAAAAATTTGAAAAAATGCTCGATGAACATTATAACCTTCATGGTTGGGATAGTAATGGAGTTCCCACCGAAAAAACTCTCCAGAGACTTGGAATTGAAAAAGAACCAACTAAAATTATTTAAAATCGAGGGGATATCAAATGCAAAAAATATTGTTTGTTGATCCAGAAAAATGTACAGGATGCAGATTATGCGAAAATGCATGTTCTCTCTTTCATGAAAAGGTTAGTAATCCCTCTCGAGCAAGAATTCATATCGTAAAATGGGAAAATGCTGGTTTATATGTACCAATGATATGTCAGCAATGTGAGACCCCCATTTGTGAGACTGTATGTCCTATGGGTGCTATAAGTAGAGATGAGAAGACAGGAGCAGTTCTTATCGATAAAGATTTATGTGTAGGATGTAAACTCTGTGTAATATTTTGTCCGCTCGGTGGAGTGGGAATTGATAAGGATAGAAAAATTTTGAAGTGTGATCTTTGCGAAGGTGACCCTTTATGTGTAAAATTTTGCATTCCAGGTGCTCTTCAATATTTAGATGCAAATACTATTAATCTAAAAAAGAAAAGATTAGCAGCAGAAAAATTATCAGAATTAATGAAAAAATTGTTGGAAATATCAGTATAGAAAATTTATTACTAATTAAAGAGGATTACTTATGGTAGAAAAACTCAAATTTGGAATTCTAGGTGTAGGACCAGCGGGAGGGATTTTAGCGGCCCATCTTGCTAAAGCTGGACATAATGTGGTTCTCATCGATATTAATCGAAGCCATTTGAATAAAATAAAAAGTAAAGGACTTGTTTTGACACATCTCAAGGAATTCAAAGTAAAATTCCCAAAAGAAAACATTTGTTATTCAATAGATGAGCTCCAAAATAAAGAAGTAGATATATTATTTATTGCTGTAAAGGCATCTCATCTTGAGGAAATTTTGCCACAAATTAAAAAAGTTGTGAAACCTAACACTACTTTAATTAGCTTACAGAATGGATTTGATACAGAAGAACTCATCGCAGAGTATGTGGGCGAAGAACATTCGATGCGAATTGTTATCAACTATGCAGGAAATATATTAGAGGATGGGATCATACGAATGTCCTTTTTTAATCCTCCGAATTATTTGGGTGTATTGACAAATACAGCTGAAGAAAAAGCCAAAAAGTTAGCAGAAATCATCAATCTATCAGGATTAGAAACAATTTTTACTCCAGATATAAAAAAATATGAATGGACAAAATGTATACTTAATACAATAAGTCCTGTCTGTGTTACCACTCGTACAACAATGAAACAAACGATGGAATTCAAAGAAACAAGAGTGATATGCAGAGAAATATTACGCGAAGGAATTGAAGTTGCTCGAGCCCGTGGCATTAACTTCGGACCAGATTTTTTGGATAAATGTATGAACTATCTTGATAAAGCAGGTCATCATAGAGTCTCAATGGAAGCAGATATCAACGCTGGAAATCCATCAGAGATAGGATTTCTTAATGGAAAAATAGTAGAATATGGAGAAGCTGAAGGAATACCTACACCATATAACAAAATATTTGTTTCTTTAATTAAGGGATGTGAATTACCTCCCATAAATCGTGATTAAATCATAATTTGTTTATTTTGAAATTATGAGTAATGAAATATTTGCTGGTATTGATGTTGGAACATCCTATGTAAAATCAGTGCTTATAAATAATACCAAAGAAATTATTAGCTCTTTTGTTAAACGTACTGGCACATCGATAGAGAATTCAAGTAAAACAGCTCTAAAAGAAGTTATTTCTAGTGCATCATTGTCAAGAACTGCCATAAATCATATAACAGCAACTGGATATGGAAAGAATAAAGTTCCTTTTGCTGATACTAGTAAAACTGAAATTAGCTGCCATGCAAAAGGTGCGTATCATTATTTTCCTAAAAAAATTACAGTCATCGATATTGGAGGACAGGATACTAAGGTTATTAAACTTGATGAAAACGGTAAAATATTACGGTTCAAAATGAATAGAAAATGTGCTGCTGGAACGGGTGCATTTATCGAGGAGATTGCCTATCGTCTTGATATTCCCCTAAAAGACTTAAATAATTTAGCAATCAAGTCTACTTCAAGATTACCTCTCGCAAGCTATTGCACTGTTTTTGCTAAAACAGAAATTCTTACTAGAATTAAAGAGGGAGAAAAAGTAGAAGATTTGATAAAGAGTGCGTTTGGCTCTGTAATAAAGAGAATAATTGAAATGACAGAGATCGAAGGAAA
>JBHLPN010000379.1:0-2982 GCA_048939445.1 Promethearchaeota archaeon
AAGATTGATTACTCGAATGGGAAGTATATGAAGGTGTTGAAGTATATTCTGGAGAAGGGATGGAAGTAGGAGAAATATTAGAGTTAGCTTCTTTACCTTCTAGCAATCTTAACCGTGTATCTAACCCATTGAATTGTTCCATCACAACTTCTGATAATTGAATTATTCCATTTAAAGTAGATTCTAGAATAGACGCCATTCCTTCTAATTTATAGTCTGATAATGTTGCGGTTTTTTGCATTGTTTCCTTAAGATATCTTGAAAATTTTGGACCTTTTGCTAATAATGAATAAATTGAACTTAAATAAATATCATAATCCAATTGTTTCTTTTCAAGGAAAACATTTTTAATTAAATCCTTCACTACTTCAATATTCAGTAATACTTCTGGATCGTCTTTAATATCTGGATCATATTTATGAATAAATATCAATATGTAAGGATTTTCTTCAAGTTTTTCCATAACGTCAATTATTTTTTCGAAATAGTCGATGCTTTCGTTGTATTTTCCTGGATCTTGAAGATCAATCACATAGATTATTAAATCGATCTTCAAAAAATATTTATTTGGTTCTTCAAGGTACTTTTCTCGATATTCTTGTTGCCCTCCAAAATCCCATATTAATAATACTAAATCAGAAGTTATTATTTCTTGACGTTCAACACCTTTAGTCGGACTTAATTTAGCTAGATCTTTTATTCCAATTTCCCCTCCAAATTTCCTCAATATAGTTGTCTTGCCAGCATTACTTAAACCAACAACGATAACTTTTTGCTCTTTTTTTAAAAAAGGGATTGATTCCTCTTTTATTTTATGAGCAACATTACTAATTATGATTGCTTTTTTTAATTTATCTTCGATTTCTAAATCTGTCTGTAACAGGTGCTCAATTTTCTTTTTTGTTCTCTTGTCTTTATATAAGTCAGCAAAGGGTTGTGTAGGATCTAAAGATGAAAATTGACCTATACTACTAATTTGAAATAAGCTATCAATTAAATTTACATCCGCATCGTTTAGAAAATTAAAAGCAGAAATAGGGAGAGTTAATACACTATCCATTGTATTTAATTTATCAAGATTAATCACTTTAGTTTTATCCAAAAACTTGGAAATTACCTTTATTTTTTCAATTTGCCCTTTTGGCATGTCCCTTCAATGAAGAAATTGTGTTTGGAAATCGTTATTTTTAATATTCATTTTATTATTTATCAAGAATTAAAATATCTTTTTTAGTTTAAAAACAAATGGTTCTACACTTAAAAAAAATCGTCATCTTTTTTAAAAGTTTGAGACATATTAATAGAGCCAGTGATGGGATTTGAACCCATGATAAATGGCTATCTTCTCTAAATAGAAGTCTGCAGGCCATCGCCTTACGACTCGGCAACACTGGCTTTGAAGTATTAAATTTTAAATTCTACTAATAAATTTTACTAATATTATTTAAAAAGTTAATCTTGATTCTTTTTTTAGCTTTTCTATTATAATAATTTAAAAATTAATAAGGAGAAAAATTTGCCGATATATAAACATTTTGAGTTTAGAATTTACGAAGAATAGGAAATACCAGGCACCGAATATTGTTAATAGGGTAATGATTAGAGATTGATATTGAAAAACTTGATTCAAACAAGAGATTTATATTAAATTAAAGTAAAGAATAAATGATAATACGCTTTTAATTATTCTTGATTATATTCTTTTCAATTTGATACATTGATAGATGAAAAAGTGGAAAAAAAAAAAAATCGGCTAATTGGATTAGGATTAGTATCGGGGGGTTTAGATAGTTTAACAGCTTGTCTTTTACTCCAAATACAAGGAATAGAAGTAATTGGGCTAAATTTTAGATCTCCATTTTGTCTGTGTGATAAAGTTCTTAGTCATTCTGAATGTGGTTTAGGTTTATTCCGTGAAAAATTAGGAATAAAGATCCATACTCTACTTAAGGGAGATGAATATCTAGAGATTATTCGTAACCCAAAATATGGTTATGGAAAAAACTTAAATCCTTGTATTGACTGCAGAATTTTTATCTTGAAAAAAGCAAAAGAATTTATGAAGCAGGTAAAAGCAGATTTTATATTTACCGGAGAAGTTCTTAATCAAAGACCAAAATCTCAACATATGAAAGCACTTAATATAGTAGAAAGAGAATCTGGGCTTGAAAATAAACTTGTAAGACCATTATCAGCTCTTCAGCTAAAACCAACTATATATGAGGAACAAGGATTAATAGATCGAGAAAAATTGTTAGGAATAAAAGGAAGAAGTAGGAGAATACAATTGGAGTTAGTTAGGAAACATGGACTTTTAGAAAGTTATTATGCCTGTGGAGGGTGTCTGTTAACAGATGAAAATTTTGCGAATCGGATGAAAGATTACTTAAAATTTACTAAAAAACCGAAAATGGACGATATATACATTTTAAAATATGGACGACATTTCCGGTTTAAAAACTCCAAAATTATTGTAGGGAGAAATGAAAATGAAAATAAAATGTTGCTTAAATTTAGAAAACTTAATGATTTAATTCTTGAAGCTAAAGGTGTCCCAGGACCAATTACAATCATACAAGGAGAACTTGATGAGGAAATAATCAATTATGCAGCAATGTTAACATTCAGATACTCTGATTCGAATGAATTATCAGGAAAAGTTATATTTGGGACAGATTATAATGATTTAAGCAAAGAAATAACTGTGAAGAGAGAGAATAAAGAAAAATTGAAAAAATTTATTTTATAATATGTTCGTCAGTAAGATTGTGTAATTTAATTGTTGTATAGAAGAACTGGACTCCTAATATTTTATTAAAATCATTGGATATATGTAAATCAAAAGAGATAATCTATAAATTTAAATTAAATCAAATTTGCATTAGATGGGAAAAAATGAAAGAATTGGGAGAAAATGGAGATATTGAGGATATACCGGAAATTAAAAGATATTTTATGAGAATTTATACAGTTTTATCAAAA
>JBHLPN010000380.1:0-2980 GCA_048939445.1 Promethearchaeota archaeon
ATCATTGCTATTATTGAGAGATAGATTAACCCATAATGCCAGAATAGAATCCAAATAGTATTAGCAATATTGCTTATAATGAATAAATAGCTTATCCTTTCAAGAAAAGGCATCTCAACTTTTTCTTGTTTAAAAGCATCGCGAAATTGGTATACTACGAAGATTCCGAGAAACAAGTATATTACTGCCCAAATACTAAATGTAATTCCGGCGGGAACAAATAAATTAGGATATAAATCAGATATCTCAGCCGTATTTCCAATACCTAATGGTAAAAAAGCTGCAACATAGTTTATTATTACTGTTAATATCAGTGTTATTAGATTAAGCACTTGTAAGACTAACTTTTTATTAATATTTGCCATTATTTCCACAGATAATTTGTTATAGAAAATTAAAATTTACTTAATTAAAATAAATCATCTTCAGTATAATTTAATCGTGGTTATAAATTAAAGAAAGAAAAATTTCACATATTATAGTTTATAATAAGCATACGTGAAAAAGCTAATAAATTATTAAATTTAGGTAAACCGACTCTTAAATCTATATTCCCTAATATCTATTCAAAACTAAGTCTAGATAATGTCATTACGTAATTCCATGCGAATACATAAATTTTTATAACCGGAACTTGATTATATATGATAGTTTGAAAACTAATATTGTATCTCGGAAATATGGATGGTATTTAGCCAGAATAAATGCAAGTTTCGAAAGTTTCGCAAATATTGTTATTACTAGTATTAAAACCATTAAGAGATACAATTTACAACCTGGTCGTAATATCAAAATCGGCAATTTTGATAAAACTTATTCTAGGATCGAACATTTAGATAAATTTATCTTATTACCCTATTTTAAAGAATTCATTGATAATTTTTGGCTATTACAAGACACCATTCAATCATTTACAAACATAACATATCATTATATAGATAAAGAGTATATCAACAAAATTATTAAATTATTAAGCACCTTTTACCAAAAAAGAAATGATAAGAGGGGCTTTGTGATAAAAGAGTTGCTTGAATTTGATAATCAAGAAAAAAACCATATGAACATCGCTATGCCTGAATCTTGGTTAAATGAAAATAATGTAAGTTTAGGAGAAACTGTACTACTAAGAAATGATGAACCTTCGCCTGTAATTATATAAAATTCAATAAACTTCATATAACCAAATATCTTAAATCGTCAAGTTGTTTCAATATGCTTTATGCAAATTGGATAATCACTAAAATATAAGCAATTTTGTGTAATAATACTGAAATGCTCTATTCCATGATAATTATTTGCTCCAAAAAATGTTGAAAACTTGCGGAACATGTTCGAAATTACTTTTATTTACATTTGATAACAAAATTTATTAGATTTCAAAATAAAATTATGAGGTGAAATTTAAGATGATGCCAATTGGACCATTAATGAAAGAACATAGATTAATTGAAAAAATGATCCTCCTCATGGAAAATGAGATTGAAAAAATGAAGAAGCATGCCAAAGCAAATCCTCTCTTTATTGACACTGCTGTAGACTTTATAAGAATGTATGCTGATAGAACTCATCATGGAAAGGAAGAAGATATTCTTTTTAGAGACTTAGAGAAAAAAAATCTCTCTCCTAATCATTCGAAGATTATGCAAGAACTAGTAGAAGAACATATATGGGCAAGAAACACTGTTGGTAAGCTGGTTGATGCTAAAAATCAATATGTAAAAGGTAATATAAAAAAATTAGATGATATTGTAAATTTGATGAGCGAATTAGTTGTATTTTACCCTAAACATATTGATAAAGAGGATAAGCACTTTTTTATCCCTGTAATGAAGTATTTTACTGAAGACGAACAGGACACAATGCTTCAAGAATTTTGGGATTTTGACAAAACCTTGATCCATGAAAAATATCAAAAAGTTATTGAAAATCTCCAAAATAAGTAATAATTTCCGAAATATAACTATACTTTATAAGAATAAAGATAAAATATTTTGATTAAATTCAATTAAATATGAATGAAAGTGAAGAGAAAGAACTAAAAATGCCAGTACTCTTTATCGGGCATGGATCTCCGATGAATATTGTTTCTGATAATAAATTTACTCAAAATTTGAAAAAGTTAGGTCCACTTATTTATACAATTGCTTTACAAGAAAAAGATGACCCAGTAAAATTTATCCATGAAGGATATCAATATGGTTCAGTTTCAATGAGATGCTTACAGATTGGTTAAATTTGATAATTAAGGTAATTCTAAAAATTATAATTATTATTACTAAGCATTCGATGAATTAGAACTAATTATAGATTACTCGTTTTTATATTTTATAAAATTTTTAATTGGAAAATAATTTGCTATTAACAACATCTTCTCTTAAAACGAGTAGAACTATCCTTTACTTTCACTTCTTCCTTCTTAACATCATTAATATTAATTAATTCAAAACCACAAAATTCGCAATATTTTTGATTAGGATTACCTAATTTAGCATCACAATTTGGACAATTCAATTAAATTTACCTCTTTTTTATTTTAATAATCTAATCCTGTTTAATGTTAATTGTGTAACTAATTCAAATCAAAAAATAATAATATATCTAAAATATTTAATAAGGAAATTAAATATTTGACTTTAATTTGGCATTAAATTAAAATATCCTTATTAAAATCAAGCTTAAAATTGATATCATTTTCCATAAGAAGACTCCTGTAGTCTTTTATCTTTACTTGATCAAATACCGCATTCTTTAAAATAGGTTTTAAGATCTTCTTATTAATGTTCTTTCCCAGAACTAATGCTCCAATTAGATGATCATCCTTCATTATAAATTTCCTAGATATTTCCCTTTTAAATGAAACAATTGAAATTTCATCAAAATTTTTCTTTGAATGAGTAATACCTACAGCAATAGCTGTAAATCCAAAAATTTTAATAGTTTGAATCGGAATTGTTCCTTGATATTTTACATTTCCACCAGT
>JBHLPN010000381.1:0-2977 GCA_048939445.1 Promethearchaeota archaeon
TTTCTTCAAACGCATTTTGCGTATTAGACTTAAATGTATTTTCTGCGATGTAGTTATTATTGCTATTATTTAAATACAGCCCATATTCGTTGTAACCTAAGAAATTTTCCAAGATATCATTTTTATCACTCAATTCTAGATAAATTCCATATTTATTGATTGAACAATTGTTTTCTAATAACTTTGAATTATCCACATCGATTAACTTGATTCCTGCATCTGTTGAGCCTGTTCCTGACTTGTAAACCGTACAATTTTCAATTTCAAAATACACGGTTGAATTTCCAATTGTAATACAACTTCCACTACCACCACCATCAATTACTAAATCACTAATAATATATGGATCTCCTGATAGACCTGAACCTGAGCACCATGCCCTTGTAGAGGTCCAATTCCAACTATTTACTCCACTATCTAAGTTTCCGTTAATATAAACTTTACTTCCATCATGGAATGGATCTCCATAAATCGGAAGAGTATCATTAGAATTTGCAGAACCCGTAATATAAGTATATGGACTATCTCCGATACCATCACCATCACTGTCTGATCCAGTATAGTTATCCCAATAATTTCCAATTATAGAATTATCCCAGTTATTATTTGAACCTACATCATTAGCATGAAGTGAGTTTCCAATAAAATAGTTTTTGTAAATTAGATTTTCTGAAGAAAAAGATGCACAACCTATACCTATGTCATCGTTATCCTCTATAATATTTTCCCAAATTACATTTTTTGAACTGGATCTTATTTGTATCCCATATGGAGATATGCCTGTTTTACCATTGCTCTTTATAACATTTTTCCAAACATTATTATACCCATCATAATTGAATGGTGGGTTACCACTAAAATATATATAAAGGCCATACTCTACGTTATTATAGATATAATTCTCTGTTACGTCATTATGATCACTACCACTATTTAATTCTATCCCAAACCTGTTGTTTTCTATGGTTCCCGATGAAATTATATTGTCTTCACTATTATCTAAAAGGATTCCAAATTCAGTATTGTCATTAACTATATTACCTGAAATTGTATTATTATTGCTATCTACTAAAAAAATTCCAAAGTTATTGCTTGAACAATTATTATCTATTAATGCTCCGTTATTAGTGGTATCTAGTTTAATTCCTGCATTTGTGTAAGCCGTTCCTGAAGTAACGGCCGTACAATTTCTTATTATAAAAAAATCAGTTGAATCTTCGATTAATATACAGTGTCCACCAATATTGCCTGTTGTAATAACATTCTCTATAATATGAGGATCATTCCATGTTCCAGTACGATTTTGAATCCAAGGAACACTTGTCGCTGACCAGTTATCATTCTTAATATGTATATATGGAACACTCCAGTAGCCAGAAGTCTTTAGATTATTTAAAGTGTTTTCTTCATCATTCTTTAGATATTCATTAGTAGAATTAAGTAATGTGAAATTTTGTAGAATATTTATTCCTATAAATATACATGTAGTTAAAAAGACGAGAAGTAAGATGCGATTTCTATTTATTCTTTTCATTATTTTCAACCCTTTTTTTAAAATGTAAATTATTTTTAAACAGTTTAAATAATTATTTAAACTTTTTTGAACCTTACAAATGTGTAAACTCTTCCTTTGGCTTTTCCAAGCTGTATGCTCTATAAATTTTTGAAATTAGGAGAATTTATGATATTCAAATCGATATTTTTCTAAAATGATTTAAAATTAGTTCAATTTTGTAGGTAATATTATAACACAATATTACCAAAACTAATTGAATTTAACTTACCCAAAAATTGACTTAAAAATTAAAAAATATTCAAACTAAATAAATTTGGTTTTAAAAAAATTTACATAAAAAAAGACAAATTTTCATGTCTCAATAAAAATGGAAAGAAAAAAATGGAAAGAAAAAAGTGATTTTTTTTTACAAAAAAATCAAACTGGCGATGGAATTTTCATATGGAGGTGGGGATCTCCGAAAAATAACTTTTATGTGCCAGTATTAACTTGAACTTCTGATCATATTCGTGACAACCTTCCCAAGATGAGATAAAACTCAAGTGAACCCATTTATTAAGAGGTTCAGAAGGTATACCATCACATAGTGTGGCCCAATCAGCTCCAAATGTATAAACATCAGGGAGGTGATTACTATCAAGTTGAATAGGCTCACATAATACAAAATCGGCTACGTAGACATCTACCATACAACCATAGCATGGCATATCAGGGTTTTCGCACATGAACGAGCCCACATATATCCATTCAATCAATACGCATCCGAATATATTAGTCTTAGGTTGGGCGATACCTAGAACATTCATTCCTCCATCTTCAGGGTGGTATCCACCATAAGACATTACAGTTATGCCAAAATTGAGATCTAAATACTCTTCTGTGATACATAATGGTAAAGTATCAGGAATATCGTAAACAACAACCATGAATCCTGGTTCTGTGTCGACACAAAACTCAGAAGCTATTTCAGCTACTAGCACGTTGCTATTATCCGAGACAGGAATAAGTTCTATTTCCAGATATTCATCTTCTGAAACGTCATTACCTGAACCATCATCTCCTAAAGTACTAAAATCGGAAATAACTGGCGTGCCCATACCAGGTAGTATAGCACCATTTTCAGAAAAGTTGTTATTATACCCCACTCCGATAAACGTTACCACTAGAACGAATACGACAGAGGTAAACATAATTGAAGCGAAAATCTTCAGTAATCTTTCCCGTGGTTTCATTTATTGAAACACTTGATTAATTTTTAGGTCCATCACCTAAGGATTCCATTTCATATCTACTTTTGATAGTAGACAAATAAAGTTTAGGTTCAATTTATATTTAAACTTTATGGTCTTCATTTACAATTTTGAAAAAGGTATTAATTAGTTAATATTTTACAGATGTGACAATCCAGATATTGTAATTACAAATAAATCAAATTTGTTATAATTTTACAAAGTAAACTTC
>JBHLPN010000101.1:0-9457 GCA_048939445.1 Promethearchaeota archaeon
TGATGAATCTAAGATATTGCCGAGCTTTTGGTAGGGTGGTGCAAATATAAAAGGATAAATCTTCTAGTTGATAAGGCATCAAAGGAAGGGTCATAAACCCATCGTCGATTTCAATATCGGCAAAAAGTACAGTTTCTTTAAGATATATCTTTAACTTGTATAGATCATGAGGCGATTTATAAACTCCACAGATTTCATCGATGATTTGCTCAGTTTTTAATTCCTCAACATGGACCATGGGATCAAGATCAAGCAAAAGAGACAACGCAGCTCTAGCAATTACAGAAATAATTCCAGTACATGTATTCTGCCCAACTGAAACCCCTAATTTCTTTTCTGGGATTAAACTCAAATTAGCACAACTAGTACCTAATCCACCGCCATGATGAATAAAAGTATAATCATAATAACCTTCTTCTAAATCCCATCCTAAACCATACTTTGGATCTTTTCCGAATCCATATGGGCATGAAATTCTTGGAGTCCATAATTCGTCAATTGAGTCAGAAGAAAGTAATTGTTTTTCCTTATATTTTCCTTTTTGAAGTAAACATTGAGTATAATGCATCATTTCCTCCATTGAAACATACAAACCTCCTGGTGCATTGAGATAGTCGTATAGTGGAACAGGATGTTTCTTTGGCACCATTAAATCACCTTCCTTCTTAGGCAAATATCCGGAAATTTTATCATTTAAAGGATCTTTCTCAAATTCTTCTTTTGAAAACACAGCACGTTTCATCTCAAGTGGATCAAGAATTTCTTTTCGAATAAATTCTGCATATGAGCTTTTTGATAATTTCTCAATAATAAAACCTAAACATGTAAACATATCATTGTTGTAGTAAAATTTTTCTCCTGGTTTAAAAATAATAAAATCTTCAGGCTCGCTAAGATGGGCAATAAAATCTTCGCGGCTTGTAGCAGGATACACTTTTTTATAGTCTCCGAATGTATAAAACAATGAAGCCAATCCACCATCAGCAGCAGGAACTCCACTTGAGTGTGATAATATATGCTTAATCTGAATATCAGGGTGGGTTGTAAAAGGAGCAAAATCTAGATACTTAGATACGGAATCATCAAGAGATAATTGACCTCTCTCAACAAGTATCATGATTCCGAATGCTGTTAAAGATTTAGTTATACTACCGATCCCGATAAGTGTCTGTGGAGTCATTGGAAGGAATTTTTCAAGATCACGGGCTCCAAACCCTTTTGAATAAATCATTTGGTCTTCCTGGAAAATACTAATTGCTAGCCCAGGAACTTTATATTTCCGCATATAATTTCGAATGATATGTTCCAATTGTGTGAATATCTTTTCCATTTTTTTAACTCTTTTAAAATTTTTTTTACAATTTTTAATTAAAGCGTAAAGAAAATCTTAATATTTATCATTAATCTTTTTTTGAGGGCTTTTTTTCTTTTTCCCAAAAAGAAGCCTCTGGTTTTTTTCTACAAATTTCCATCCAAAACCAGTAAGATCTTCAAGAGGACCTCTGATCCCTTTAGGATTTCCAGTCCTCGTATATAAAATTTCTGTACGTTTAATTGCTTTGAAAACTTGATATGGGTTTTTAAATTTTTCAATCAATGCTCTAGCTTTTTTAGGACCTATATCAACCAATCCTTCTATAATAAATGACCTTCTCTCTCTTTTCGACATCTGCTTAGGGGCTTTTCTCGAAAATATAGGTGTGCTATCTTTTATTTGTTCTCTATAAGCAATTCTTTCAATTACTATTACTGTATCCTCTATATTTCTAGTTGGAATCACCGAAATTCCCAATTTATATGAAATAAAAGAGATGGCTCCATATATCGAAGAGATTTTCATACCGGTATTCTCAAATACTTCATTATTTAATCCTTCTAAAATTAAAATTGGATTTTCATATGTGTCTTTTAACCGAAGTAATTGTTCGAAAAGTCTATTATCCATTATTGATGACACAAAATCAAATCCTTCTTTTCTCTCAATAGCTACCTCACTAGAAATGATAATATCTGCAATATCTAATTGTTTTGATTCATAGGTTATTATCTCTTTTTTCTTATCAAGAAGGGTTTTCAGTTTCTGTTCTCTATTATCTATAATTACATGGAGTGGTTTATTTTGAGTCATCCTACTATTTAAGAATTAATAACTTCTGTATTAAATATTTCACAATCAAGTTATTAAACTGATAATTTTAGATTTTGAAAAAGAAAAAAAAATGACAAATGAAAAAATATTCAAATTTAAATCATGCTAATCTAAAAAAGAAGAAGATATAAAATAGTATTAAAAATACAACCATAAATTCAATGGTTACTTTTAAAGATTTCTTAATTAGGTAATTATAAGATACTAATTTCTCATGAAATAAATCCAGATTTCTAAATATATCTGTAATTTTTATAGTTCCTATTCCTTGAGAGATTTGATTATAATCCAAATCTGTTCTTGATTTTCTCATTATGGCTAAAATTTCATTATATGAAATATTGGAATCATATTCTTTCAATAGGGCAATTATTCCAACACCTATTGAAGCGGAAACACTAGTTCCTGTGACTCTTACTTGCAAATTATCTGATAATGGTACTACTACATCAGAACTCGGTAAACACAAATCTGGTTTTACACGTTCATCTAAAGTAGGTCCTCTCCCACTATAGTTGGGTATTATAAGTTCTTTAGTGAGCGCTCCAATGGTTATAACTTTCTCCGCTGCTCCAGGGCTTCCTATTGAGTAACTTTCTGGACCAAAATTCCCTGCTGGACTTACTATTATTAACCCGCGCTCTACAAATAGATTACAAGCTAAAGATAGAATATCTTTCCCATCAGAGGGTTCTTTTGTCACAAGAGAAATTAAAAGAATGTCAACATCTATGTTCTTTTTACTTATTTTATCAAATATTTTTAAAACATTTGAGAAATAATACTCTTTATTAGAATTAGATAAATCAAAATCAATTAAATTGACATTAGGCGCAATACCAATGTAATTATCATCGACATCTTTAAATTGATTTCCAATAATACTTGCCATTATAGTTCCATGGGAGATCTCGTTTTGTTGAATCTTACTTTTATCTAAAAGATGCGATGAATTCGGAATGGATGGGAAACCTTTATTTATACCATCATCTATAATTCCTACATTAATACTATTTCCCTTATATGAGATGTGGGAATTTTTATAACTCTTTAATTCTAAAATCTCTATAGCATCTAACATTGAAAAATGAAGCTTTTGATCCTCTTCCAACTGTTTTATTAACTCATTTTTTTCCAAGTTGTTGATTTGTTCTTTCTTTAGATTAGTGTAAACTGAAGGTATAAAGTCTATAGTACCTATATTTTTCAAATCTTTATTTTCTTCAATAAATTTATCACGATTTGAAATATCCTCAAATGTAATTAGTACTCTAAATTGAACATCTGGAGGATGCTTTTCCAACTTTTTTCCAAAAAGAGGATATAAGGTCATAATTTTCTATAATAAAAATTCAATCATAGCTTCTTTGAGATTAAACTTATCAATATAAATGAGAATAATAATTTAAAATTATACTTACAAAAAGCTATACATTCTTACCATGGTCTTTTGATATAAGAATTTCTTGCTAATTCCAATTTATAAGGGTGATTCTCATTAAAATGGGTTCCTCTACTTTCTTTTCGAGACAATGCACATCTAATTAATAGTTCAGCAACCATTGATAGATTTCTTAATTCCACTAAATTCTTATCAACTTTATAATTCCAATAGTAATAGTCAATTTCTTCAGCAAAAATAACCATTCTTTTAAGAGCTCTTTTTAATCGCATGTCTGATCTAACAATTCCTACAAAATTCTGCATCAACATCCTAATTTCATCCCAATTTTGTGTTACCAGCACAGCTTCAGATGACGGTATAGCATTTCCAACCTCCCATTCAGGAAAATCTTTAATTTTTAAATTAGATGTTTGTTTTGATAAATAATCTGCACATTCATGTGCACTAACTAAACCTTCGAGTAAAGAATTACTTGCTAATCTATTTGCACCATGAAATCCTGAACATGCAGTTTCTCCAATAACATATAGATTTTTGATTTCAGTAGTACCATCAATCCCTGCCACTACACCTCCACAACAATAATGAGCAGCAGGTACTACCGGAATTGGTTCTTTTGTAATATCAATATTAAATTCTAGACACTTCTCATAAATTCCAGGAAAATGGTTTTTAATAAAATTAGAATTTCTATATGAAGCAATATCTAAGTAAAGGTAATCATCTCCAGATTTCTTCAATTCCGCATCAATAGCTCTTGAAACAATGTCTCGAGGAGCTAAGTCTTTTTGAGGATGATATCTTTGCATAAATTCATTTCCTCTTTTATCTTTCAAAATTGCCCCCTCTCCGCGTATTGCTTCTGAAATTAAAAAGTTTTTCGCGAAGGGGTGATAGAGACAGGTAGGATGGAATTGAAAGAACTCCATGTTTGATATCATCGTTCCTGCTCTATAAGCCATAGCAATTCCATCACCTGAAGCTATGTCTGGATTTGTAGTGTATAAATAAATTTTACCCGCTCCTCCTGTAGCTAAAATGGTAGCTTTCGCTGCTATATTGTGAATCTCTTCAGTTTCTTGTTCTAAAACATAAGCTCCATGGCATTTTAAATTCTTTACATAAAGATTGACTGCACACAATTTTTCTTTTATCTCAATGGAATCCAGTTTTTTAACATTATTTATGAGTGCTTGTTCAACATTTTGCCCCGTCTGATCATTAACGTGAAGAATTCTTCTTACTGAATGCCCTCCCTCTTGTCCTAAGTCGTATTCACCATTTTCATTTCTTGTAAAATTTACTCCTAAATCTATTAATTCATTTATCCTTTCAGGAGCTTGAGTAATTATCCTTCTAACAACAGTTTCATCACACAAACCATCTCCCGCAATTATAGTATCTTGAATATGTTTTTCAAAGTTATCATTGTTGTTCCATACACAGGCAATTCCACCCTGGGCATGATAAGTACTACTTTCATGTAGACTTTCTTTTGTTATTAATAATATCCTCTCTTCTGGAACTAAATTTGATAGATTTAACGCTAAAGAAAGTCCAGAAATCCCACTTCCAATAACTAAGAAATCAGTATCAAACTTCAATGGAATTATTTAACTTTTCCATAATATAATTAAAAGTTATTTTAAAATACAATTAATTAAATTAAAATTTTATTTTATTTTTGTTTTGTCCTATATTATTATTGCTTTTTGGAGTTAATCACAATTTTTTTTTAACAAAAAGAATTATAATCGAATAAGAACCAAGAAGTATTAAAAATGGCTAAAATAAATAGAGTTCTCTTCTATTGTGCAGGAAACACATGTAGAAGTCCTTTTGCAAAAGCATTTGCAGATTGGCTTAAAAATTCAAAATATAAGGAAGAGTTAAAAGATGTAGAATTTGATTCAGCTGGCATCTATCATTATTATGAAACAGCTCAACCTGGAACTGTTAATTATTTAAAATCGAAAGGAATTAATATTACTAACTTTAAAACAAAAAGAATAGATTCTCAATTATTAGAAGAACAAGATCTCATTTTAGGATTTGAACAGAAACACCATATTAATAAATTGAAAAGAAAGTTCAAAAATCTTAAAGACTTAGATGAAAAAGTCTTCTTATTATTAGAATTTGCAGGAGAAAAATATAATTTAGATATACCAGATCCTTTTTATCTCCCCCAAGAGGAATATAATAAAATTCTCAAAAGAATTGAGAAAGGTGTATTAAAAAGCATTGAGAGAATAATTAAAATTAATAGAAAAGATTAAAATCGTCACCATATATAAAATGAAAAAAATAACTTATATTTTAGTTGTATGCACAGGAAACACTGCTCGAAGCCCTGTTGGTTCTTATCTTGGTAACTATTATGCAAAGAAATATAAATCTAACCTAATTTTCGATAGTGCTGGATTTATTAATGCTTTTTCTTATATACAACCAGAATCTCAAGAATATTTAGACTCTAAAGGAATAGATCATTCTAATTTTAAGCCCAAATTAATTAATCGACAGTTATTAGAAAAACAAGATTTAATTCTTACGATGGAAAGCTCACATTCATATGATATTATCAGAAATTTTGATAATGTTAAGGATATTAATAAAATAACCTATACATTAAAAGAATTTAATGGCGAAACCCATGATATTGATATCATTGATCCTTATTATACCTCTAATGAAATTTATCGGAAAGTTCTAAAAATCATTGATGAAAATGTAGAGAAAGCAGTGAAAAAAATAATAAAAATCAATGAATCTAGAAGTTAAAAATTAAGCTTAAATTATTATTAAATTAACTTCTTTTAAATAAGACTAAAGCATAAATATATGTCCCTTGTTTATATTTTTGATGGATCAATTAATGATAAACAATTCTATTCTTGAGATTTTTATCGGTAGTTTAACCAATATTGAAAATTATGATGTTATCGTGATTCCTACTAATAGTAGGCTTTTACCTAGTGGTGATCTAAGATGTAAGGTTCTTAGAAAAGCTGGAACAAAAGTACAAGTTGAATGCAACAAGATTATTAATGAAATCAGTAAGGTTGCAATAGGATCTTCTGTAATTACTTCAGGAGGTAGTTATGCAAAATATATTATACATACAAATGGTCCTAGACCAGGGCAAGGAAATGAAGGTAAAAAGTTAATGCTAGCCACATGGAATTCATTGAAATTGGCTGATGAAGTAGGAGCAATTTCGGTGGTCTTTCCTCCTCTCTCTATAGAAATGAGAGGAATCACTTCAAAATTATGTGCTGAAGCAATGGTCCCTACTATTAACAAATATCTTTTAGAAAAAAATAAAAACGTGAGAAATGTTTCAATCTGTTTAGAAAAAGATGTTGATTTTAATGAATTTGAAAAAATTCTTAAGAAATTTGCTAACTAAATTAATAATTACTATCTAGTAGAATACAGTATCTGTCACTTAACTCTGAAGAAATGCATTAATACTGCTAATTTTTTTTCATTTTTAATAATCTAGTTTAAAATTAAGTTTTAAATAGTTCAAAAGCGATAATTATTTAATAAGAATTTAAAAGTTCTCAGACATGTCATTTAATATTAGGGGTATTTTATAGTGGAGGAATATATAAAAGAAATAAATGAGAGAATACAAAATCCAATTGAAAACATCAATTCTGTGAAGGGATTTGAAATTATAAGTGAATCCTTAGTCTATAAAGTTTATGACGTTTTTGGACGTAATAGTTTACTTTCCATTTTATACCAAACAGGGGTATTTCCTGGAACTAAGATTGCGGAGAGAATAAAGAGGGAGTATAACCAAGAAGAATTTGATATAATGGAAGCTTTAGTAATTCTAATGGATGAATTAAAAGATTATTATTCAATTCAAATAAAAGACATTGAACAATACGAGGATAAAGTTAGAATTGTTATCGAAAATCACTGTTTTTTACGTATTCCAATCAGTCATCGTGAAAAACTGGATTATGGAAAAGCTTTTTGTAGAATCAACAAAGGATACTTCGAAACAGCATTTCAAAAACTATTAGGTAATAATATAAAAAAAATAGAAATAAACTTTCTTAAGAATGATTCTGAGAAAAATGTATGTGTAGAAGAACTTAATTTTTTTATTTAGAATCTAATTCTTTGTTGAAAACATTTTATGATAATTAAGTACCATCTACATTTAGACTCCAAGATTCTATAGAATTTAATAATTCATTTTTCCCGATAAATCCAAGAGTTTCTTCATTATTTTTCCCTTTCACAATTAAGAGTAGAGGATCTTCATATAATTTTTTGAATACTTCTTTTCCCGATTGTTGTTCATCAATAGAAGGAAATTCAGATAATCTCCTCATGATATCATTAATCTTCATCTCTGCCCTTTTCCATTCTGGAATCCTTTCGATATCAGTATTAAATACAATTCCTATAATATTATCTTCTTTAATAACTGGAAGATATGCTGTTTTATAAGGATTAAAAAATTTTTCAACTGCCACGTCTATTGGTACATTGAAAGGAATTCCTTTATTTAATATATTTACTATATCTTTAACTTTAATATGAGTTAAAATAAATTCGTTCTTTATCTCAAGATATGATTTTTTAGCTGTAGAGTTCAAAAATGAGCCAATTATAATTAACCACAACCCACTTAATAAGCCAAAATTTAAAACTTGAAAAAAACCATAGAAAATTAATCCATATCCGAAAATTACTCCTACTGTTGATGCAAATTTGGTAGCAGCCAAAAGATCATTTTTTCGTTTCCATAACAATGCACGTAACACTCTTCCTCCATCGAAGGGAAAAGCAGGTAATAAATTAAAAATACATAATCCAATATTAGAAATTCCAGAATACAAAAAAGTTATTATTAGAATATTGGGCAAATTTATTGGCAAAAACAATAAGGCTAATAGGCTTATACCAATAATTAAGCTTGATAGAGGACCAACAATTGAAATAATTATCTCTGATATAGGTGTTTGTAGTTCTTCTTCAAGTTTTGAAACTGCCCCAAACAAATAAAGCTCAATTTCTGATACATTATGTCCATACTTTTGTGCAATAATTGAATGACTCAATTCGTGAATAAGAATTGAACATAAAAAAATTACACTATTAATTAAACCAACGAGTACTAATTCTAATAAAGTCGCTCCTAAAATTAGCGTAAGATAAAAACTCGTAGAGTAAAAACCAATTAACCCAATAATTAATAGAGTTGATAGATGAAGCCTTATCTTAATTCCATGTATATTTCCTATGTTAATATATCAAACCTCCACTCTTCGAATTACTAATTTAATAAGTTAGATTTTGTCTACTTAAAACTGAATAATATCTAAATAACTATAGTCTAAATATAATCGAAATCTTCATTTAAAAATTCATAAAAAAAACTTTAAATAGTTAAAAACTAAGAAGAATTTAATTTTTCTTTTTAAAATTTATTTGAAAATTAAGAATTCTCCAAATTTAAGCTCCAAAATTCTAAGGAAGAGATTAGTTCATTCTTTCCAATAAATCCAAGTAATACTTCGCTATTGTTTTCTTTCACTATAAGGAGTTTTGGTGATTCTTTTAATTTATTTAATTTCTTCAATGCTTCTTTTCCTGATTCTAATTCATCTATTGAAGGAATTTCAGAAAGCTTATTCATAATATCTCCTACAGTTAACTCTGATCTTTGCCATATAGGTACTTTCTTAATATTTTCAATAGATATTATTCCTACAATATCGTGTGCTTGAATCACCGGGAAGTATGATTTTTTATATGGGATGAAAAAGTCCCTTAACGCTTCATTAAGCTTTACATTAAAATGAATGCCCAAATTTGGTACACTAAGCATATCTTTAACACTAATGTTTGATAAAATTACATCGTTTCTTGTT
>JBHLPN010000008.1:0-29004 GCA_048939445.1 Promethearchaeota archaeon
TCTTCTTCCTTATCTTTATCTTTTTTGTATGTTGCACCACCAGCACCAGTTTCCCCCATATCCCCTGGAGGAGCACCACCCATTCCACCGGGAGGAACCCCACCCATACCACTTGCAGCACGTTGAGCCTGTTCAGCTGCTTGCTGATACACCTGATCTTGAGCTTGAGCTTGATAGATCCTTTGAGAAAAACTATACATTGATTTTTGCAGATTTTCAATTCCTAATTTTATTCTCTGAACATCATCGCTTTTTATATCTTCTTCCAAAGATTTAATAGCTGCTTCAATTTCATTCTTTTCATTTTCTTGAATTTTATCTTTATTATCTTCCATTAATTTTCGTGTTTGGTAAATCATTGAATCAGCATTATTTTTAGCTTCAACCAATTCTCTAACTTTCTTATCTTCTTCTTCAAATTTTTCTGCAGTTTGAACCTTTTCTTTAATCTCCTCCGGTGTTAGGCCTTGAGCACCTGTAACAGTAATACCTGTTTCTTTTCCTGTTCCTAAATCTTTAGCAGTAACATGTACAATTCCATCAGCATCAATAGAGAACTTTACTTCTATTTGTGGAATGCCTCTAGGAGCAGGTGGAATACCTGTTAAATGAAACATTCCTAATGAGATATTATCCTTCGCCATTGCTCTTTCTCCTTGAAGTACATTTATTGTAACAGCTGGTTGGTTATCTGCAGCTGTGCTAAATACTTGACTTTTCTCTGTAGGGATTGTGCTATTTCGTTCTATTAATTTGGTAAACACACCGCCTAATGTCTCAACCCCTAAAGATAATGGAGTTACATCGAGAAGCAGTAAATCTTCCACATCTCCGGCAATTACACCTCCTTGTATTGATGCTCCTATAGCTACACATTCCATTGGGTCAACTGAATGTTCTGGTTCTTTTCCGCCAAAAAATTTCTTAAATCTTTGCTGGACCGAAGGCATCCTAGTAGGACCCCCTACTAATATAACTTTATCAATATTCATCGCTGATAATTTTGCATCTGAAACAGCTCTTTGCATAATTGGATCTAATCTTTTTAGAGTTGGTTCTATTAGAGATTCTAATTTTGCCCGCGTTAGTTCCATTGTTAAATGGACAGGATTTCCCTCTTTTTGTGAAATATATGGCAGGTTTATTGTTGTTGATAAACTTGTGGATAACTCTATTTTCGCTTTTTCACTCGCGTCTTTAATTCTTATCCATGCTTTACTGTCACCCTTTAAGTCAATCCCTTCTTTCTTTTTAAATTCTTCAGTTACCCAATCAATTATTGCATTGTCCATATCTGTGCCACCAAGTTGAGTGTCACCAGCGGTAGATAATACTTCAACTACGCCTTCTCCATATTCCATAATAGTAATATCAAACGTCCCACCACCTAAATCCAAAACACAAATTTTCATTAGTTTATCTTTGGTATCCTTATCTAAACCATAAGCCAAACAAGCAGCTGTAGGTTCGTTGATCATTCTTACAACTTCTAAACCAGCAATTTCGCCAGCATTCTTTGTAGCAGTTCGTTGGGCATCATTAAAATATGCAGGAACAGTTATAACTGCTTTTTTGACTTCTTCTCCTAAATATGCTGAGGCATCAGTTTTTATCTTTTTAAGTATCATTGCGCTTATTTCCTCAGGGGAAAATTCTTGCCACTTGTCTCCTACCATTAATTTTGCTTTGTAGGAAGTCCCCATTTTACGTTTAATTGCTGTCACAGTTCCATCAGGATTAGATACAGCCTGTCTTCGAGCTGGTTCACCTACAATTTTACGTCCATTATCATCAAAAGCCACATAAGATGGAAACGCTTTTCCTCCAAGCGTTCTGCCCTCTGCTGCTGGTACAATCTCAGGCTTACCAGTCCCAGTCAAAACAGCACAAGCACTATTTGAAGTTCCAAGGTCGATTCCTATTATCTTCTCCTTCCTTTTCGGTTTTTCAGTCTTTTCTTCACTCATAGTTATATCCTCTTTTTTTCTTGGATTTATTTGTATTAAAAATATTAATTTTCAATGGTTTTCTAGAATTTAATAATTTAATTATTTTAAATTGTAAATTTATTCTTGCTAAGTAAATATTAATTATGCGTAATAATTAAATTTTATTTATAATGATCTATATATCATAAAGAATAAATCTGATTATCGATTTTAAATTATATATTTACTGTTCATAAAAATTAATTATCGAGTTATGAGGAACTAATATGACTGATGATAACAACAATGAATTAAAAGAAGAATCTAAACCAGAGGTATCAGTTGATACAAAAACATTTCCAACAGAAGAACAAGAAAATACAGAAATAAAAACAGAACCTCAAGAAATTAAGAAGTTAGAAGAAAAAGAGCATTTTGAGCTAGATTATTTTTCAAAAGAAGATTTAATTAAAGAAAACAAAGATCTTGAAAAAAAATTAGCTGAGCTTAAAGAAAAAGTTGAAAAATTACAAAAAGAAAATACCGATTCTAAGAATAAGTTTATGCATCTTCAAGCTGAATTTGAAAATGCTCAAAAGAGATGGGATAAAAGCCGACAAAACTTGAGAATTGAATATACAGCCTCAGTTTTAAAAAATTTCTTACCTTTATATGATTCATTTAAAAAGGCTCTTGATAGCGCTAATGAAACAGAGAAAAATGTATTAAACAGCTTCTATAACCAATTTATGAACATTTTTAAATCCTACGGAGCAGAACCCATAGAAGTAAAGGTAAATGATCAATTTAATTATATTGAACATGAAGCATTAACAACTGTCGAAAAAGAAGATATAAAAGAGAATAGCATATTAGAAGTAGTCCAAGATGGATTCAAATATGGTAAAGAAGTTTTACGCTATGCAAAAGTTATAATTTCACGAAAACCAAAACTTCCTGAACCCGAAGCTGAAGAAAAGGAAGTTGAAGAGTTTGAAAGTGAAGAACCTATAGCTAAAGAAGTAATAACTGAACAAAATGAAGTTGAAGATAAAAAACTGAAAGAAAAAAAGCACAAGAAACTTAAAATAGAAAAAGACAAGGGAAGTTCATAATAAATTACTTGACATTTATTTATTTTAACCTAAAAGATTAATAACTTTAATTTGCTTCATAACATAAAAAACAATTAAAATAGAAGAAAAATGGCAGAAGAACCACAACTCCCAGCAATACCTGCAATTGGAGATATAGTAGATAGAAAGAAAAGGTTTGTTGAAAAAAAGCATACTGTAATGAAGTGTGGAGAATGTAATGAGAGTTCTACTCGATTATTCAAACCTGGAGATTTTGTTTTTAAGAAATTAACAGATGAAGAATGTGAAAAATGTCATAGGACTAAATCCATAACAATAACAGAAATATATTCTGAATGGATTGATCCTAGGAAAAAGTAGTCTTATTTATATTTTTAATCTATTCTCTTTCTTGTTCCTTGCAGTTAATACAAGATCCATAATTTCAATGGGTAATTGTTCATTCTGCCATTTTCTCTCGAGTTCTATGGATTTTCCAGCGCTTCTAACAGCCTTTAATGCATAAAATGCTGCACCTAATGAATGATCAGCCATATGAGCTGTTGCAACAGCATGTCCAACGGAGCGTGCTACTGCTGTCGAAGTGGGATTAGAAGATTCTCTTGCTACTGTATGAGCTTTTGATGATGCATCTCTTGCGTCTCCCACTGAAGCATTTCCTTTTATCCATTCTTTACCAACAGTGATGGCATTTTTTAGTCTTTTATCAATTTCTTTGCCATAGAGGGATAAAACATTTTCAGCACAATTACATCCCCATTGCATTAATTGCCTGTGCTGTTCTTTTTTTAGGAGTCCCCCTCGATGTTCTGCTATAAATCTCTTGTCTCGCATATTTCTCTTTAATTCTACTATACGGTTAGTAGTTTCCTTAGGAATATTTTTAGTTTTTTGCTCCTTTTATTTTATTTCTATCTTTAAGGAGATTTCTGAACTTTTCTAAGATGTAATTCTCTTTTTCTGTTCTACTTCTCTAGACCTAGCATTTTAATAATTAAATTTGCCATAGAATAAGGATCTAACGATTTTTGAATAGCTTGGTCAATATACTTCCCTATTTCTTCATCAGAATTTAGTAGTTCTTCAACCTTTTTTGTTAGTTTATGTTTTAAAATCTGTATAGTCTCATTAGTAATTCTATTTTTCATATAATTTGAGATAACCCCAGAATCTTCTAAAAATGATTTATGTTTTTTTATTAATTCAAGTAGCTCATCGAAATTTTCCCCAATTTTAGAGTTCACTTTAGTAATTTCAGGTGTCCATAGTTTAATTTTCGCAAATTTTTCACTAATATCCTTTGAATCATATTTATAGTTCTTTCTAAATTCTAACATTTGCTTAATTTCAGCTACTTTTTTATCAGCGCCAGGTAAATCCATTTTATTAACAACAAATATATCTGTTATTTCCATTATACCCGATTTTATTGCTTGAATATCATCTCCTAACCCAGGAACTAATAAAACTACAACAGTTTGAGCAGATTTGAAGATATCAACTTCAGATTGTCCAACTCCCACAGTTTCAATAATTATAATATCACAGCCATAAGCATCGAGTATTTTTATTACATCTTCAGTAGCTCTCGCAAGTCCTCCCAATTGTCCCCTATTGGCCATACTTCTAATAAAAACATTATCAAGAGAGAAATATTGCTTCATACGGATTCTATCTCCTAAGAGCGCTCCACCAGTTAATGGAGAAGTCGGATCCACACAAATAATTCCCACTTTTTTACCTTGTTCAACATAAATCTTTATTAAAGTGGAGATAAATGTTGATTTACCTGTTCCGGGTGCCCCAGTAATTCCTAGGATATATGCATTACCAGTATGTTCATAAATCGAATTTACAATTTCTTCAGCAGCAGCAATATCATTCTCTACGAAGGTGATTAACCGTGCTGCAGCTCTTGGGTTCCCTTTTAATAATTGAGAAATAAAATTGGAATAATCCATTCTTTTATTATCTTTTCAAGTTATTTTTTACAAATTCAACTATCGTTTTAAGATCAGTTCCAGGACCATAAAATCCTTTTAATCCATGACTTTCCAATAAAGCTTTATCTTCATCAGGGATAATCCCACCAACAGCAACAAGGACATCATCAATACCATGTTCTTTTAATTTTTCCATAATTAAAGGACATAACGCATTATGAGCTCCAGATAACATACTTAACATTACAACGTCAGGATCTTCTTGAATAACCGTGTTTACAACGTCATCTGGAGTCTGGTGAATTCCTGTGTAAATTACTTCCATTCCTGCATCTCTAAGAGCTCTGGCGAGAACTTTTGCACCTCTATCATGGCCATCTAAACCCGGTTTACATACAAGTACTTTAATTTTTTTTTCTACTGACATAATTATCACACCTTAAAAAATTGAATCTTCATGATACGTGCCAAATACTTCTTTTAATGCATTTATAATTTCCCCTATAGAAGTATATTCTCTTACAGCATCTATAATAAATGGCATTAAATTTTCTGTGCCTCTCGCTGCTTCTTTCAACCTTTCAAGTTTCTCCTTTACTTTATCATTATCTCTTTCTTCTTTTAATCTGTGCAGTTTTCTAATTTGTTCATTAGCAACTTCTTCATCAATTTTTAAGAGAGGAACTGAGCATGGTTCTCTTTTCTCGAATTGATTTACTGCCACAATCGTTCTCTCTCTAGTCTCGATTTCCTGCTGATAATTATAAGAAGCATTAGCTATTTCTTTTTGAAAGAAATTAGCCTTTATTGCGGGAACCACACCTCCAAGATCTTCAATTCTTTGAAAATAATCTTCTGCTTCTTCTTCCATTTTATTTGTAAGCCATTCCACATAATAAGAACCTGCTAAAGGATCAACAGTATCTGTCACACCTGACTCATGTGCGATGATCTGTTGAGTTCTTAAAGCGATTTTTACAGCATTTTCTGTTGGAAGGCAAAGAGCTTCATCAAATGAATTAGTGTGTAAAGATTGGGTTCCTCCTAGAACTGAAGCTAATGCTTGTATTGTTACTCTAGCAATATTATTTTCTGGCTCTTGAGCTGCCAATGAAACACCAGCAGTTTGAGTATGAAATCGTAATCGCATTGATTCGGGCTTTTTAGCTCCGTATCTGTTTTTCATATGTCTAGCCCATATCCGCCTAGCAGCACGATATTTGCAAATTTCTTCAAAAAAATTATTATGAGAATTGAAGAAAAAGGATAAACGAGGCGCAAAATCATCAATATCTAAACCCCTTTCTAAAGCAGCTTCTACATAAGCGAATCCATCTGCTAATGTAAATGCTAATTCTTGAACTGCTGTCGATCCAGCTTCTCTAATATGATAACCGCTGATACTAATTGTATACCATTGAGGTACATGTTTAGTACAATACTCAATTGTATCAACAATAATTCGCAAGGAGGGTTCTGGAGGAAAAATCCATGATTTTTGAGCAATATATTCTTTTAAAATATCATTTTGAATAGTTCCTCTTAATTCTTCTGGTGTATGCCCCTGCTTTTCAGCGGTCACAATATATAAAGCCAATAATATTGAAGCAGGGCCATTTATAGTCATTGAAGTACTTATTTTTGAGAGATCAATACCATCGAATAAAGTTTCCATATCCTTTAGGGAGTCTATTGCAACTCCTTCCTTTCCAATTTCTCCTAAAGCCCTCGGATCAGTTGCTTCAATCCCATAAATAGTATGCAAACTAAAAGCAACACTTAATCCAGTATTACCATGATCAATCAAAAATTTATATCGTTTATTAGTTTGTTCTGCATTTCCGAATCCTGCAAATTGACGCATTGTCCAAAGTTGCCCACGATACATGTTTGGATATGATCCTCTTGTGAATGGATATTGTCCTGGAAACCCTAAGTCAAGTGCATAATTAAAATCTTTAATATCATTAGGAGTATATAATCTCTTAATTTCTATTTCAGATAAGTTCCTAAAACTTTTTTTTCTTTCTTCCTTAAGTGAAATGGAATTCTCCCATTCCTCCATTTCTTGTTTAATTTTATCATGTTCAGTCATAACAATTATCACTCTAAGGTTAACTTGGAGGTTTAAACTATTAATCTATAAATGTTAATTCTTCAATTAGATAAGAGTATAACATTATTTTAACTTTATTTTATTCTTTTTAATGAAAAATAAGAATATTATAAGCGGAAATCAAAATTAAAGAAATAATTATTAAGACCGAGAAATAATAAAATTAACTAGTTTTCCATAATTTTTAACATTATCATAGCTTTTTGGAGCCTTTTCCTTAAAGTAATCCTTGAAAACCTCCCAATTCTCCTTTTTACCTGATGGTGCTTCAGTTAATACTTTTCTAACTTCTTGAAAGTCATAACAAAAGATTAAACCATTATCAATTCTATTAGCATTCTCAGACAAGAGAAAAAGATAATAATCATTTAACTCCCAAGGATTTAAAACATGTTCGGGTTTATTTCCATCCCCTGCTTTTTTTCCTCTTAAAAGACTCGTATCTACTTGTGTTGGTAAGACCATAGTAAAATTAATGTTCTCTTTTTTATATTCCATTGCCATTGCTTTTTGCATTCCTACAACCGCATATTTAGTTGCAACATATGCTGTAAGTCTTGGTGGAGCATTTGGATATGCTTCACTTCCAGTAATTATAAATCTTGCTTTTTCCTTCTTATCATCTTTTTTTATGTATGGGTATGCTGCTTTGAATGTATAAAACACTCCGAGCACGTTAACATTCAAGATTTCAGCAAATTTCTCATTTATAAACTCATGAGTGGTCCACATTCGAGAATATCCTGCGTTTGCAATAATACCATTGAGCAAGCCTAATTCATTATTAAATTCTTTAAATGCATTTTCAACTTCTTCAAATTTAGTAATATCAGCTGGTTTAACAACAACTTTGACTTTGGTTCCTGATCCTTCGATCTCTTTTTTTACAGAATCTAATTCTTCTAAAGTCCTTGAAGTTAGCCCAATGTTAGCACCTTCTTTAGCGCATGCTATTGCTACTGATTTTCCTATACCTCTACCCGAGCCAGTAATAACAATATTTTTGCCTTTTAACAACATAATAAAATTCAATAATATTTTTGATTAAAGTTAAATTATTTAAGAATAATTGAAAGATAACCAATAAAGATTTTTATTTTAATTAAAGATTATTCCTCAAAGTAAATACTATATAAGCGGTGAAGAGTTTTAAAGTAGCTTTAATAAATCCAGGACCAGGAGATATTCTAAGCAAAGGTAGGATTGTTGCAAATGCAGACCATATTTACCCTCCTTTAGGTATCTGTTATTTAAGTGCTCTATTAAAGAAAGAAAATTATCAGGTTGATTTAATTGATCAAGCCGCTAGGGGATATAACTTACAACAAATTATAAATTGGATCAAAAAGCACGATCCTGATATTTTAGGATTTTCTACTTTGACTGCATCAGGATCAGGAATTAGTGCAGCATTAACAGCCATAGAGATAAAAAAATGGAACCCTAATATCAAAATAGTATTTGGAAATCGGCATACAAATTATAATGATTACAGAATTTTAAATAAATATCCCCAAGTTGATATTTGCGTTAGAGACGAAGGAGAATTTACCTTTTTAGAATTAGTAAAAACGCTTGAAAAAGGCAATTCGTTGAAAGATATAAATGGAATAACATATAGAGACAAAGAGAAAATAAAAAGAAATGAAAAGAGAGCATTAATAAAAGATCTTGATACACTACCTTTCCCAGATAGAAAATCTTTAAAGATGGAATATACAGGAAGTTTTGGTGGGTTAGAATTCGCACCTCAAGGATTTACTTCTATAATTTCATCTCGGGGGTGCCCTTATCATTGTACATTTTGTTATGGAAAAAGAAGTGTCGGATTTAGAACCCGTTCAGTAGAGAATATTATAGAAGAAATACTTTATTTAGAGAGCGAAGGATATGAATACCTGAATTTTGTAGATGATAATTTCACAGTATCAAAAAAAAGAGTAATAGAGTTCTGTCGATTAATGCAAAAACATAAAGTTAACATTAATTGGATATGCGAAGGAAGAGTAAATCAAGTATCTGATGAAATGCTGCAAGAAATGCGCAGAGCTAATTGTAAAATTATCTTTTATGGAGTAGAAAGTGCGAATCAGAGAATTCTTGATTACTACAAGAAAGGAATAACTCCACAACAATCAATTCTAGCAATAAGAAAAACACGAAAAGCAAAAATCCCATTTATATTAGGTTCATTTATAGTTGGAGCTCCTGGAGAAACATATACTGAGATCTATAATACTTTAAAATTTGCTCAAAAATTGGATATAGATTTTCCGGTCTATAATCTTCTTGGAACAATGCCAGGAACAGATATTTGGGATGACATGGTTGAGAAAAATTATCTTGACGAAGACTTATATTGGGAAGAAGGAGTTCATATTTCAGATATCGACCCAAATGGAGTTCCGACCGAAATTATTTCAAATTTAATCCTAGAAATGCTAAAGCAATTTTTTACCAATCCAAAATATTTGTTAAAAGCAATTTACAGAAATACAACAAGCTATTTTAAATTTATTTCTGCGATCAAGATGGTTAGTCATAATATAAAGAATTTCAAGGATTTCCATGGAGTTAAATCATTTTGGAATCCAGATAATGTGTAAAATATCGGAATAATATTCTTTCAATTATTTTATGAAATTTAACCCCAAAATGGTTTCCAACGATTCCAAAGATCCCATTGTTTAATGTTTTTAATATTTTGTATAATAGCTTTTCTTCTATAACTACTTTTTAAAGTCTTAAAAATTTGCCGGGATATGTAAGAGGGGCGTTGCATAAATTTTCTGTGAGTCTCTTTAATTCTTTCCATTAATTCACCTAAACCGATAGGAAGAACCGCAGTACCAACTTCCCAACATTCATCTGGATTAATCTTACTTTCCTTTACCATTTGATCCCAAATCCAATTTCCAGGTATTATACCCAAAATATGAAATTGTGGAAAATCAATATCTAATTTCAATGAAAAATCAAGAGTTTTAATAATTTCTTCACGAGTTTCAATTGGAGCTCCTACTATAAAATTAGCTAAAACCATGTCAATTCCAGCTTTTTTAGAATTCTTTATAGCATCATAAACTTGGTTGATATTGATTTTTTTATTATACCAATCTAAAATTCTTTGAGATCCGCTTTCTACCCCATAACTCAAAATTTTGCATCCCATTATTTTCATGGTAGTTAAAAAATCTCTTGAGCTTTGAGTTACTCGCCCTTCGGCCATCCAATTTATTTCGATCTTTTCTCTTCTAATTAGGAATGATAACTCCTCCAATCTTTTCTTACTAATAGTAAAATTATCATCAACCCAAAGCAGATTTTGATACCCTTGACTCTCAAGATGAGACAATTCTTCTACTATATTCTTAGGAGATCTAGGGCGCCATTTCCCCCAAAACATGGCGCTTGAACAAAAAGAACATTGAAATGCACACCCTCTTGATGAAGCTGCAGAAGTAAATTTCCCAATAGATAATTCAAGACCTTCAACTTCGTTTTTATATTCTACATTTCCTAATAATCTTCTATCTGGAAATGGAAGTATGTCAATATCTTCTATAAGAGACCTATCAGCATTTCTTTTTATTCTACCATTATCTCTATATGTTACACCTTTTATTTCTTCAAACCCGTGACCTTTTTCAATATTTTCAGCAATTTCTAATAAAGTATTTTCTCCTTCTCCTCTTATACAAGCATCAATGAATGGATATTTATTTAATATTCTAATATCATTAAAAGTTGCATGATAATTTCCAAATAAAACCTTAAGATTTGGATTTATTTCCTCTTTTACACGTTTAGCAATTTCTGCAGATGTGATCCCTGTCCCTGCAGTAGTTATTGTCGAAAATCCCAATATATCCGGATCTTCACGTTTTATCCAATTTATAGTTCTGTCAAGTGAAGCTCCTCTAGCGAATTGATCAAATATTGATACTTCATAATTATTTTCACTTAGATATGTAGCGAGATAAAGAATTCCCATTGGTGGAAATCCATAGAAATTTATTTTTTCCTCGTTATACTCCTCAGCCTCTTTAACTGTACCACAAAATGTTCCTTGTTTTGGAGGTTTTGGAAAAATTAAAGATATTTTCAAAGATTCACTTTAGAATTTAATAGAAGTTAATAACTAAGAAATTTGTCCTAATAATTAAAATCTCACCATTTCAATTTCTATTGAAAATTTTATCAATGAAAATATAAATTTATAAAATTAAGATAAATATTACTTAATCTACCAACAATAGGTGAAACGATCTATAAGATGAAATTAGTTAACAAAAAAATTCAACGAGTAGCATTGATAAATCCAAATTATATTACTAAGAGCATTACAGATAAATTCACACTTCCTGCTTTGGGATTAGAATATATTGCAGCTAAAATTTTGGACTTGGTTAATGTGAAGATCATTGATGGAAAAGTAAGAAACTTAAAGATCTATCAAATAATGAGAGAACTTATAGATTTTAAACCTGATGTTGTAGGAATTTCATGCTGTTATACAATAGGTATAAAATTTGCTTTAAAAATTGCACAAGAATCAAAAAAACAAGGCTACGCAACAGTATTAGGAGGTTGGCATCCTAGTTTTGATCACTCAGAAATTTTGAAATATCCATTTGTAGATATAATTGTAAGGGGAGAAGGTGAAATCACTTTTAGGGAGGTAATTGAAAATAAGGATTTAGAAAAGATTAGAGGGATCTCTTATAAGAGAAATGGTAAATTAATCAATAATCCAGATCGCCCATTAATCAAAGATTTAGATAACTTACCTTTTCCTGCCAGGAGCTTAAGACACAAAAAATCACATTTTCAAGCATTTCAAATGCCTATAGATGTAATAGAGACTTCGAGAGGATGTCCGCATAGATGTATTTTTTGTAATATACACTTATTTTATCGTGGGACTTATAGAACTAAAAGCCCAGAAAGAGTGATAAAAGAGTTAAAAATCATTTCAAATCAAAATCAACGCCAAAATGTTTTTATTGTGGATGATAATTTCACAGCTAATATGAAGCGGGTAGAGAAAATCTGTGATTTGATAATTGAGGAAGGGATTCAATTGGATTTTATATGCCAAAGTCGAATTGATGTGATTAAGAAAAATCCTCAGATTATTAAGAAGATGGCTAAGGCAGGATTCTGGTTATTTTTCCTTGGTATTGAATCCTTTAATCAAAAAGCTCTTAATAATATTCAGAAAAAAGTTCAATTCAGAGATATTCTTGAAGCAATAGAAATTCTTCATGATAATGATATATTGATAATTGGAAGTTTACTAGTTGGGTCCAAACTCGACGAAAAAGAGGAAGATATTAAACAAACGATAAAAATTGTAAAAAAATTAAGAATTGATTTTCCTCTATATTCAATTATGACCCCTCTACCAGGAACTCAATTCAGAAAGCAGTTAATTGAAAAAAATTTTGAAATATCTCAAGATTGGAGCGAATATAATTTTACAACAGCAGTGAATCAATTAAATTACTTATCAAAAGAAAAGTTAGAATATTTATTATCAAAAGCTTATTATTATGGATATTTTGATAGAGGATGGAGAGATACAATGCTAAGGATTTATAAAAGGAAAGGATTTAGACTAATCTTGAACCCTAGAAATTTATATGCTATTAGGGATATTATAAGTTTCTTTAGAGATATTAGAAGCATGAAAAAAAATGAAGGTTTAATTTCCATACAACCCATAAGATTTAATTAATTATTAAAATCCAAATTAGAAAATAACAGAAATTATAGTAGTATAAAAATGGTAAAGATTATATATAAATCAAAGAACCAAGATTTTAAATTTCCAATATTGGGGTATTCTGGTTATTTTCTCACTAAATTTTTTGATACATTTAAACCTCTCTCATACTTACTTGATAGATTAGAAACATCATGGTTAAGAAATGACTTAAATAGTCTTTCTATTAATAAACCTGTATACATTACAGGTCTTGCTCGTAGTGGAACCACAATCATTTTAGAAATGCTACATCATCATCCTGATTTGGCTACTCATCGATATAGTCACCTTTTATTGCCCTATCTGCCCCATTGGTTTATAATAATTTTAAATAAGCTTTCGAGATTTTTCCTCAAAAAATATCTTACAAAACCTTATGAACGTGTTCATAAGGATCGCATAATTATAACCCGCGATAGTCCTGAAATGGTTGAAGAAACAATTTGGCAACAGTTTTTTGATAATATCCATGATGAGGAGGTTTCAAATATAATAAACAAGGAGACTGTTAATCTAAAGTTTGAAAAATTTTATAAAACCCATATTAGCAAGCTTATAATAAACCAAAATCGTTCCCGGTATTTAGCGAAAAACAATTATAATATTACGAGATTAGAATATTTATTAAGGATATTTCCCAATGCCAAATTTATACTTACTATCCGTAATCCGGTGGAACATATTGCTTCGTTAATTAAGCAAACAGAATTATTCGTAAGAATGGAACGAGAAGCTCCTCTTTTAATAGATTGGTTAAGAGTAGTCGGACATTACGAATTCGGGTCTCAACAGGTTTGTATTAATTCGGGTAATACAGATATTATTCATAAAATTCGAAAATTATGGGAACATAAAGAAACTTATATAAAGGGTTGGGCTTATTATTGGGATTCTATTTATGGTTACATTACCAATTGCCTTGATACAAGTAAAAAACTCAAAAAGGCGACCTATATTGTTAGATATGATGATCTATGTGCAACTCCAACAGAGGTGATAGATAAAATTCTTGAGCATACTGAGCTAGCTAACAATAAATTTAAGAAAGTTAAAAATTATTATATTCAAAATTTACAAAAACCTACTTATTATACCTCTAACTTCACTAAACAAGAACTTGATCAAATTTATGAAATTACAAAAACAACAGCTAATTGGTTCAAACTAAAAGATTTAAGGGAGGGGCTTTAATTACGCTTAAGGTAAATTTCCTATCTGAATTTTACACCTTTAGGAATGTTATAGGTGTGAATGGAGCCTTCGTTGCGACTATGAGCCAAGCAGAAGTGATGCAAGAATACGTAAAGGTTATTTTTAACAAGTATGGTAATGGTTACGATTTGATTCATTGTCATGGGTGCTTTCCTTACACTTCTCACCTATTAAAAAAAGGATTAAAATCGAAGAAGCCAGTAGTATTATCTGTTCATCAAAATCATTATGATATCGATAATTCATTTTTATTTTCAAAACCGCTGTCTCAAATTTTCAAACTATATTTAAGACGATATTGTAAGCTTGGTGATTTGTTAATCTGCCCAACTGAGTATTCAAAAAGTATTGTGAGGAGAGAATTAAGAATAAACAAACCAATTAAACTAATCTCCAATGGTATTGAAACACACAAGTTTATACATTCAACAGAAAAAAGAAAACAATTCAGAAAAAAATACAGATTAAATAAGCCAACTATTTTAGCGGTTGGAATGCCAACAAAGAGAAAGGGATTTTTTGATTTTATCGAAATTTCAAAAAACATGAACAGTTTTCTTTTTATGTGGGTTGGAAAAAGAGCTTTTCCTTTGATACAACCTAATTACAATATTAATTCTAATAACATTATTATGCCAGGTTTTGTTGAAGATATAGTATCAGCTTACTCAGGCGGTGATATTTTTTGCTTTCCATCATATTATGAAGGGGAAGGTATTGCGATCTTAGAGGCAATTAGTTGCGGTTTACCAGTAATATTACGTGATTTACCTACTTATGAAGATAGGTTTTTCGATGGCAAGAATTGTCTTAAGGCAAGAACCAATAAAGAATTTATTGAAAATATAATTTTTTTGATAGATAATCCAGATGAATATAAAAGAATCGCTAAAAACGGATTGAAAACAGCAAAAGAATTTGACATTAAAAATACTGGTAAACAGATCTATAAAACATATATGGAATTAATGGGAAACTGAACTTTTGATTGGATGAAAGATCTTCTTCATAATTAGTTTTTTTAATCATCAATTAAATCTTTTAAAGTAACAAATTCAACTTTCTGCGAAAGGGCGAACTTAATCAACTTATTCATTCTTATAACAAATGTTTTTCCTGTTTTAATCCAACGATCTGGTCGTAAAAAATAATTTCTAAATAAATTTAGTCTAGATTTTAGAGTTAGCATTAATTTTTTCGCATCTACTATTTCTATAGGATGAAAATATAAAATTGCCACTTCAATTTTTAATATCTTTCTTTTCAAAATGCTGTAACCAGAAGGCATTCTTAGAGATATGTCTATGGGTTGGAATTCTCGAATAGGGTAAGGATTTAATATATTTAAATCAACTTTACGGTTAGACTTAAAAGAAGAATCATATTCAAAACCTAAGTTGTTCAGTATTGTGAACAAGAAATCAGGTGGTTTTAAGTAAGGGGCTCGGAAACCAATAATTTTTGAATTTAGACAAATACTCTCAAGAATCTTTTTATTTACTGAAATCAATTCTTGACACTTATTAAATGATAGGTTGTTTAGTCTTTCATGATTTAATCCATGGCATGCGATCTCATGACCTTTCTGCTCAATTAACCTTATATAATAGGGGAATTTTTTGACGATGCTTCCAGTACAAAAAAATGTGCTTTTTAGATTAAAATTTTCTAATAGCTCTAGTATTTTTGGTATTCCTACTTTAATTCCAAAATAGGTATCTAAAACATTAGGAATATCTCTTTCAATATCAAATGTTAATGCAATTTTCATTATACAAAAAGCGATTTTTGAGATAGAGTGGAATCAATTTTTACTTTTATTAAATTATATTAAAAGAATGATTAATAATATTTGTTCTCAGAGCGAACAAATTAAAATTGCAACTATCATTAATATAATTAGATTAATGATCTTTTAATTGGAAATTCTACGTTGATGAGTTCTAAAAATTTTTATGAAGATTTGTCTATTTGTATAGAAAAAACTGCTAATGAATGCAAATTATATAAGGATCTCTGTAATCAAGGTGATTATGATTTTGATCAAATTTTGAAAGAATCTAATTTAGGAGAAATTCCATATATACCTTGGAGTTTATTTAAACTATCAAATAATAGATTCAAGGAATTGCTACGTGGAAATACCTTTGAAAAATTAGAATATTGGATGGAATCATCCTCGACATGTGGAGATCCCAGCATCGTCGGAAGATTAGATAATGATATTGAAGTTTTAAAAGCAAATTATAACGAGGTTTTTAATACTTTTTCAAATAAAGATCAAGTTAATAATTTAATCTTGTTCGCTCCAGATATGAGAATAATTAATAAAATAAGACACAACTTTTATGGCAAGAATGCATATCTTTTATACAAGAGTATTGTTGATATTTGGGAAGGAAAACATGTAAATTTTTTATTACAATTCTTTCTGGGAAAAACTATTCGGAAAATGATCACAACCTTTAAACCTCGTGCTGTGATTGGGATTAATGGAAAACTCTTGAAATCCGAACTTGATCGAGTTGAGAAAGGTAAAATCCCATCAATTATGGCTAATTCTCCGCTTTGGATGCATAAAGTATTAAAAGATTACTATCAGAAAGAGAAAAAAACTTTCGATTTGAGTGAGCATTTCTATATCATCACAGGCGGGGGTGGCTGGGACGGTACTAAGGGTCGTGTTAAATTAGGATACCATGTAAAAAAACCAGAGTTCATTGAACAAATGTGTGATATGTTCAATATTACTACAGATAAATTCTGTGATAATTTTGCTGCCACTGAAAGCCCTATGGCCTGCGGAGGACATTGGTCAAAACATTATAACGATTTTATACTCCATGTTAATAAAAAGCAAGGACGAATAGTAATCAGAGATATAGAATCATTAGAACCTATTACAAATACAGGAAAGCCTGGAATTTTAGAATTAATAACTCCCTATGGTGTAAACAGCTATGCAGGAGTAGCTGTTTTATTGGATGACATCGTTCAAGTGGAAAATTGGGAAAGATGCCCTGAATGTGGTCGAGAGGGTGCTATTTTTAGAGTTTTAGGACGTTTAACTCCATCAATAGGGAAGGGATGCAGTTCATTATTTTCTTTAGATGCATATAAATTATAAGAATAAGATATATAAAACGAAGCTTTAACCATTTAGAATAAAATGCGAGTTTTAATATTAGGGGCAGGATTAACTGGTTGTACTTTGGCACGATTAATGAAAAAGAAAAATTATCTTGTCTTAATTAAAGAAAAACAAAATCATATCGGAGGATTATGTTATACAAGAACAAGTCCTAATGGAGTCCTGTATGAACCATATGGAGGACATGCATTTCACACAAGTGATACTCGCATTAAAAATTTTGTACTTCAGTTTTCAAATTTTAATAATTATAGACACAAAAAAGGGATCTTTATTAATGGTATTTTGCGCCATTTTCCTCTCAGTAAGGAAACTATTCTTGAGATGGAAAAGAGTGAACAAATTCTAAAGGAAATTGACGAACGACCAGAAGATCCTGATTTAACTAATTTCGAAACATATGCAATTTCTCAATTCGGAAAAACTCTCTATAAATTGTTTATATATAATTATTCTAAGAAAATGTGGGGTGTAGAACCCAGAGAATTAACAACTGAATATATCAGAAATCGGATTGAAATGAAAGATGGCAATATTCATATGTTTGATGATAATTTTCAAGGAATACCCATTAAAGGGTATACCGAATTCCTTAAAAATATGATATATGGTATACCTATAGAACTAAATACTAGTAATTTTGACGAGACCTTGTATGACCTTATTTTATACTCAGGTCGAATAGATGAATTATTTAAATTTAAATTTGGAATTCTGCAATTCAGGTCTTTACGATTTGATTATAAAGAGAATGAGAATTGGGAAAACTTAAATTATGGATCAATTAACCTCCCACAACATGAAAAATATATTCGTAAGGTAAACTTCAATGTTATGTACCAACAAATAAAAGATAAATCGTGGATTCAATATCAAGAACCAATAGCTTTTAATGATAGTAATTTGCCATTGTATCCAATATATACTAAGAATAATATAGACTTGTTTGATAAGTACTTAATTGAAGCCTGCAAATCTGATAAGATTATCCCTGTTGGTCGTCTAGGATTATATAAATATTTAGAAATGGGACAAGCTATTAGTTTATCAATGAATATGATTCCATTAATCGAAAAATGGAAAAAAATCAGCCCTAAAGATAGATATATTGAACTTAAAAAATTACTAAATAATTAACTTATCCTGTACAAGCTAAATTTACTCCTTCCAATTGATATCTTTTGCCAAATTATAAAAAATGTCTCTTTTTGAACGATATTGGGTAATTCGTCTTAAACTACGACGCGTACTTAAAGATCTTCCACTTGTTAATACAGAAACAAAATTTAGAGTTTTAATATTGCCGGTTTTCATTTTTCTACGTAGGTATATTAAGGAATCTGAGAAAACCTTATCAATTCCTAATAAGTTTGGAGGCAATTGCTTGAATCCACCAGCTTTAAAAAATATGTCTCTTCTAACAATGATATTGCATCCTATAAGTTCAGGATATCTAAGTAAAGATTTAAAAAAATACCATATGTGCATATTTAAGTTAAGAAAAAAATATCTCGTTATAGTAAAATTTCGAGAACCTAAATTAAATGAAAGAGCTTTTCCATCGTAATATTTAACTCTAGCGCTACAACCAAAAAGATTTTTATCTTTTTCAAAGATTCTATAAATTTTCTGTAAGAAATATGGATCTATTAATGTATCTGCATCTAAAAATACAAGTAAAGTACCAACTGTTTTAGGTACAACAAAATTTATTTGAAATGATTTACCTTTTTTTGGAGAAATATACACTTTCGCATAATCTTTAGCAATAGAAACAGTTTTATCTGAGCTTTGCCCATCAGCTACAATAATTTCATAAGGAAAGCTGCAAATTTGCTTTTTAACAGCAATTAATGTTTCTTTTATGTTATTTTCCTCATTATACGTGGGGATAATAACTGATATCTTAGGTTTATGATTCATTTCTTCTTTTCTAGGTTAAATTGAAAATAGAAAATCTATAATTTATTAGAAGATGTTATTTTATTATTCTATACAAGTATTAGATTTATTAAATAATTAATTGATATAAACATAAGACAATGTCTGAGGACTCAGGTAAAATGAAATTCTGGGCAAAAGGTTTCATAATTTCATTTATATTCTTAATTTTGAGCACATCTTTTATTGTATTGTTAATAATTAATCATATTTTTTTGCCAATTCCATGGGTGGAGATAGTATATAAATTCTTAAGACCTTGGTTATTGCTTATCTTTTATGATTATAATGTATTTGTCTATGCTGGAGCTTTCATTAGCTATACACTTTTACTTTTATTATATGTTTTAGGATATAACTTAGCAAAGGTAAAACATATGACAGGTTCAATAGTTTTTGTCTTTAGTTTATTAGGATTTGTAGTAATTACTTTCATTGTCAGTCATTATGCTTATGCCAGTATCTTATTTAATCAGGATATAACTCTTAACACGAGATTAATGTTATTAGTACTTTTTCTACCAATTATTTTTGCGTTGGGATTATTCCTATTTTTAATTAACACTGATTTTCTTGTTTTTTTTAAAGATTTAATCAAAGCTAGAAAAATATGGAGACATAAAAGACCTGAATTTAAAATTGAGGTAAAGGGAAAAATAACAAATATAAATATAAATACTGAAGAATTTATTTTCACTCCTGTACCAATGTTAATAATTGCACAATACCTTCAATCTAAAGGATTTTCTGTGTCATGGTTCGTAAGAGGAGCTTTTAATCATCTAATATCCTTAATTATTACATACTTAACTGGATGGCCACGCGCTAGAAATATATTATTTCGATTAACAGGAATGAAAATAGGTGAAAATTGCCATATATCTCAAAAAGCCATACCAGATCCTCTTTTACCTGAGTTAATTGAATTTGAAAATGGTAGTGGTTGTGGAATTGGTGTAAAATTATTAACTCATAATGCAATGAATATACAACATGGAAGTTTCACTTTTGGACCAATTAAAATAGGTAAAAATGCCAGAATAGGAGCATATTCTGTTGTATTACCTGGAGTTACTATAGGGGAAGGATCGATTATTGGAGCAAATTCGTTAGTAAGTGAAGATATTCCACCATTTTCTATTGCATTTGGCTCTCCTGCTAAAGTTGTAAGAAAATTAACTGAAGAGGAAAAAATAATGGTAAATAAAGACTATTGAACTATTTATTAATAAATTCATCAATAAAATCATTAACTTTTGAGTAATTTTCATACATTACCCTATGTGAGCCACTATTAATAATTTTTGTATCCGATTGAGGAATTAAATCATTCAAATTACCAAGCATTGATTTTGAAATAATATTATCCATATTTCCATAAATTATAAGCGTATCTTGAGAAATGTTATATAATTTTTTCTTTAAATTGAATTTTAAAGTCATATTTTTAAATATACTTAATACTATTGATTTTGGTATTTCAAAAGCATATTTAGTTAGTTTTTGAAACTCTCTACTTTCTTTTTCCTTAGAAATAATTCTCTTGATAATATTATTCAAAACTTTTTTATAAAACAATTTAAAAACAAGATTCACCCAAAATAACTTAAATTTATCTTTACTTGTTTTAGAAATTGCTATATCAGAGCTAATTAACACTAATTTTTTTACCAATTTAGGGTTTTGAATTGTAATGTATTGCGCAATTACACCTCCTAAAGAATGTCCAATAAGAACTACTTCATTGTATCCAAGTAATTTAAGAAAATCTAAAATTTGATTAGTATAAAAATCCACAGAATAATTTCTTTTTGATCTATCTGAATTTCCAAACCCAGGCAAATCTATTAATATAATATGCTTTCTCGAAGTAAAATAAAACAATTGATATGACCATTCAAGAGAACTTCCCAACCACCCATGTATGAATAAATGAGGAGTGCCTTCTAATTCATTATCATAATAGAAGATATTAGATTGATTTACAGTAATGATCGGCATTTTTTACTTACGAACTTCTATTTAAATCTATATTTATATAAGAAATTTTTCAATGGGTGTTTGACAAAATATGTAGGATTCCAATAGCACGGTTTAAAGCAATCACAATTTTCATACATGAAGCTTCGTATTAATTTTATTCTTTTTTTATAAGGAAGTTTAATAAAATCATTAAATTGAACAGTTGTTTTGATATCTTCGCAAAGCATAACGGTTCCGTCATTATTAATTGCATAATATAAATCACCGGCATCACATTTCCAAATGTACTTTCTTTGATACCATTTATTCATATAATAATAATAAATGTTGGGTGACATGGTTTGAATACCATGTCTTTTCAAATTTTGAATCACTTGTCTCAACTTATTCATAGTTTCCTTATTCAACAATAAAGCCGGACAATAACTCCTATATTGATATGGTTCATCTGGGTTCATTGACGAATGCACAGGATCTATTGAGAATCTACACTCTAATTTATTTCTAATAGTTCTTATTAATGGGATAAGTTCTCTTATATTATCTCTTGTGTTTATAATATGAATACTGTAGTCTATACCGTCGGGATATTTTTCTTTAATAGATTGAAGTAATTCAAATAATTCAATACGAGCTTTTTTTTTACTCAAATAAGTTTCTGAAAAGCTATCAATACTTATACCAAGAAGAAAATATCCATAAGATGCAAAATCCTCAAGCAAAGATTCATTTAATAGAGAACCGTTCGTTACAACGTGAGTAAAAATATTTAAATCTATACAATGCTTTAAAAGCTCACCCAAATCAGACCTAAGCGTTGGTTCACCACCATAAATTGTAATAAATCGGCACCCTTGATTATAAATTTGGTTCACAATACTTTTCCATTGTTTTAAGGAAATATCAGTTTCTTTTTGACCTTTTGAGGCAGCACAATAATAGCAATTAAAGTTACATTTTCGAGTAAAAAATATACTAACAAATGTAGGACCATTTATCACTTTTAGAATTCTCTTTAAGTAGCTAATTCCTAGATTTCTTAGAATTGTATTCTTGATATTGTTCATATTAGTATCAAGTTGCTCCTATCCAAATAAAAACATTTTAAATATTTATTTTATATTTAATTTTGGTAATATATATAGTGACGATTCCAACCTTAGATCCAGTATCAATAGTTGTTCCTACAAAGAATAGAGCTAGTCTATTACCTAATTTAATTTACAGCTTATTAAATCTAAATTATCCACAATATGAAATAATTATTGTTGATGATTGCTCAACGGATAAAACTAAGGAAATATTAAAAAAATATCCTATTAAATCTATATACTTAGATAAATCTATTGGATCAGCTGAAGCTAGAAATATAGGTATACAAGAAGCAAAAAACGATATAATCGCATTAACAGATTCCGATTGTTTTGTTTCAAGAAATTGGTTAAAAGATTTAGTCCCTTATTTAGATAATTATGATGTTATAGGTGGAACAGTTTTATTATCCGATAATACAGAAAAGGAATTGAATCCTTTCAATTTGAAGAATGAGATAGTAATTACTAAAGAATCATCTCTTAATTTTCTTAATACAAGTAATATGATATTGAAAAAAGATGTATGGAAATTAAGTGGTGGATTTTTAAATTATCGAATTGAAGACTTAGAATTTTCATGGAGAGCATTAAAAAAAGGATATAAATTGAAATATGTTCCTAAAGGCTTAGTAATTCATTATGGTAAAAGGACTCTATTTCAAAATATCAAAAAATATATACAGTATGGAAAATCATATTCAAAGGTGTCTTTTATCCATAAAATGAGTTTTACTTTTAAACCAGAACCAAATGTCAATACAAATTCAATTTGGGCTTATTTAAAGCTGCTTTCTGTTCCTTTTGTTTTCCTTCTTTCATTTATACTCATTAGCGCTCTGATTTTTAACACTATAGTAAATTTATCTATCAATTCAGTTTCATTCGTTTTTCTTTTATATCTAGATTTCAAAATCATGAGGAAAATTAATATCTTTTTCAGTTTATATAAATTTCTAATAATTTTTGTTATTATTAACTATAGCCTAATATACTTATTTAAAAAAGATAATAATAATTTTTTTTAAATTTTTTTAAAAGAGTTACCTCTTTAAAATCAAAAAAACTTTAATTAATATTTAAATATAATTTGATTTAGTATTTTCTTAAACTTTATTTTGATGAAGGTTTATTTATAATCAAAAAATCTGGTAGTTCTTTTGAAAAGCTATGATGTACTTTTCATTCATCCGCCTAGATTGTTAGAACCTGATTATCGAAAAGATGCTAAATACATTCGAAGTTCATTTATTTTCATTCCAATGGGTCTTTTTTCCATTGCTGATCTCCTTGAAAAAAATGGTTTTAGGGTTAGGATTATAAATTATCCTTTAGAGCAATATTTAAATCGTAATTGGACATTAAAAGACTATCTTAAACATATAAATTTTAATGTTTGTGGAATAGATCTTCATTGGATACATAATGCATATGGAGCCATTGAAGTTGCTGGAATCGTAAAGGAAGTAAATCCTAATGCTAAGGTTGTTCTTGGAGGATTTAGCGCTTCATATTACCATAATCAAATTTTAAAGTATTATAAAAACATTGATGGGGTAATTAGAGGAGAAGGGGAAATTCCCTTTTTAAATTACGTTCAAACAGTAAATAAAAATAGTTCTTTAGATTCAGTACCTAATTTATCATATCATGATTCCTCTGGACATACAAAAATAAATTCTCTTTCCTACACAGCAAAATCATTGGATGATCTAAATTTCACAAATGTCTCTCTCTTAAGAAATGCAAAACAATATTTTGAATATAGTAGAAAGATTATGGGAATCTCTTTTAATCTTCCTATTGGAAGAGGTTGTCCATTTGATTGCCCTTTCTGTGGAGGTGGTCAAAGAGCTCAACAAAAATTAACAGGTAGGAAAGAAGTTATTCTCAGAAGTCCAGAAAAGGTAATTGAAGATATTAAAAATATTTCAGATAAATATGATATTCCAAGTATCTTTTTTGGGCATGGTGCATATCCAGCTAATTTGAAATATTGGAAAAGACTATTTAATCTGATAAAAAAAGAAAAATTCGATATTGGTGCAGATTTAGAGATATGGAGATTACCATTTCCTAAAGAAATATGGAATATATTTTCTAAGACGTTTCCTCGCAAATATTCATCAATAAGTATTTCTCCTCGAATAATGTCACCAAAGGTTCATCAAAAAATTATCCAAATTTGTGATCCAACATTTAATTTTCCTGCAAGTCAAATTAGAAATTTAATAAAGAATGCCAATTTATATCAAATTACGTTAAGAATTTGGTTAACAATTGGCTTCCCATTCCAGAATCGCCTTGATGTTCTTAAAGATTTTATTTTTGCATTCAAATGTCTTTTAAAATATGGTAAATCTAAAGTTACGCCAATTACTATAATGAATGAACCATATTTTGTTTTCCCTGGCTCTCCGGCTTATGAATCTCCTGATAACTTTGGTATAACTCTTAGATACGAATCTTTTCCAGAGATAGTTGAAGTTTTTAAACAAGCAAAATCCCTCTTTAATATTATGTTAAATTGTAACAATCATAGCACCAAGTATTTATCTCAAGCTTCAATTCGCTATGTAAATTTGCTATTTTCATTAGTTAATATACCCATGCTTTTAACATCCAAGCCACCAGATCCTAAAATGGGAAATAAATCTTCAAAATTTGCTGATTAGCGTTATCAATTGAAAGAATTGAAATTATTAGAGTGTTTTTTAATATTAAATATAAATTACTGACATTACAATAGCTATTATCATAAGTATTGAATTAAAAACAATGCCTATCACTCCCAATACATTTCCAGCTTTTAAAATAGAACTTTCAGGTTCTAATACTTTTGCTTTTCCACCGCTAACTCTAGATATTATTCCAAATATTAATCCCACAACATGTGCTACTGTAAGACCTATGAACACTCTTCGCATTATAATATAATAAAATAATTCCGTTAAAATAGTTGTCCCTATATCAAATGTGGTTAGCGCGATAATAAGGGACACTATTCCGAATCCTAAACATCTTTTTGAATAAGGTCCTGAGCCTCCTTCTTTTTTTAAGGTGTGATATTCTGGGAATGATGGTGATGTAGGTGTTGTTTTATATTCTTCTATTTTGGATCTTGTTTGAGTAGTTTTAATAGCGGTTTTAATTTCACTTCCGCAGTTCTGACAGAATCTTTGATTTTCCAATTCTAATTTTGCTCCACAATTTTTACAATACATTACTTTACCTCCAAAATTCTATAATATAATTACATATATTATTGTTTGGCACTACTATTCTACATTTCAAGAATCTATTATTTTTTTATTAATTGTTATTTGAGGATTAATGTTAATAAAAAGGACTTTAATAAACCCAATTAATTAAAGAAGAGCAACTTTTCCCCTGTGCATTTTTTAATCTTCCTAAAACTCTGAATGTAGCACCTTTGTATCCACATTCTGGGCATTTATTTTTAGAGATAAGTTCAACAATATCATCAACTAAAACTGCATGATTTATACTGCCATTAACACCATACGGTGTAATTACCTCCAGTAACCCTTCCATACCCTTATTAATAGGTTCTAATTTATCTAGATCTCTTATGATAATTCGTGAAGTATTTGGACAATGTAATAGGAAATCTTGGTATTTTTCAGACCAATGACCCCCAAAAAGTGTAGGTCCCTCTGTAAATGCATAAATATCCGCGATATCTTTTGGTTTAATATTAAATACTTTTTCATAATATTCTATGAATTTACTTTTATTTACATCTCCCATCTTTGCTTCACCTTTGACTCCATCCCATCCACCACCACCACAACCAACAAAAGATATCCCTTCAAGGTCATAAAATACATTTTCTTTTAACAACCTGTTCTCAAACATATTATTCATTAATAGTGGGCTTCCACCAAATAAAATTTTGCTTACTTCGATATCTTTCCAATACCCTGTTTTTTTAATTTTTTTAATCATTTTTAACATTTTAGAAACATCCAAAATGAAACCCCCTCTTAGTGAAAAAGTTGAAATAATTGCCCATATTGTTTTTAAAATTTTCAATTTTACCAAGTACTCCTCATGTCCATAATATTCCCAAGGTTTATTCATGCATGCTGTATAATATCGAGTTTTATTAACATATTCAAATCCTTTAGCATTTCTTTTTGCCATCACTGACATGAATAAGCGATCTGGTGAAAAATTAAAAACAACACATCTTTTATTACCAGTTTTTAACTTTTTCCATCCAAAAAATTCAGTAAAAACTTTGATTGAATTATAATGCAATTGATCAAAATCATCTAAGGTTCGGGGGACTATTGAGGGATCTCCTGTTGTAGAAGATGAACAAGAAAAGAGTGCTATATTATCAAGTGGTACTTTTAATAGTTTTACGGTCCGCTTTCCTGATTTTTTATAAATATCTGTTGGGACATATGGGATTGTTTCTAAATCATCAATAGAGATTTTATCAGGAATCGTAAAATCAAACTTTTTACAAAGTCTATCCCTATAATACTTATTATTATTGTAAGATAAGTTAATCTGGTCTAAAATATCTTTAGTAAATTTATCATCTGGGTAATCACGTAATTTAAAATCAAAATATTTAGTTTTCAAATCTTCAGGTAAATGATCATGGAATTTAAGGAACATAACAATTACCTCTTAAATATGTTATTGTATTTCTAGTTCGAATAACATTGGTTGCTATATAAATATAGACAAAAAAAGAAATAAAAAAGTTGTTATATTTTTGATAAAGCTTTTATTTCTGCTTCTTCACGTTCTAATAACATTGGTGTTTTTTCCCAGCTTATTTCTTTAGGAAGTTTAAATTGTCGTAAAAACATATAAAGATGAATAAAACCACTTATTGGCCAATAAAATATAAGGCTGTAATGTTTATCGCAATATTTTCTTATAACATTAAACATGAAACCAAATTGAAAAAATATACAAGATAGGGTCCAAATCAATAAATAATATTCTCCAATTAGAAACTGTAGTATTGCAAATCCAATTTCAATTGGAATCCATGTATCCATATTTGCTAAAACCATCATTGTCAAATTTCTTGCGATTATTAATTTTTTACCATCTTTGTGTTCGCTCTTCATTGCCATTAACTGAGGCATATCACCTATGAATCCCGCAAGCCAACGTGTACGCTGTTTCACTAATACATCCCAACTGTTTGGGACAAATTCATAAATTTTAGCTTTAGGTGAAAATCGAATTAGTACACCATCTAAATTTAACAGCGTAGAGAGATATAGATCTTCTGTCATTGAATCTTCGTTAAAACCTCCATATTTCCGAAGACATTTTGTTCTAACTGCGAAATTTCGTCCAAATGAATAAGCTGATGATCCTAATCTATTTTTAACTTCAAAAAGCAAACCACCACCAGAAACAATACCATAATCTAAAAAAATTCCCTTAGTCAATTTATTATCTTTCCAGTTTTTAACTAAAACAGGACCAATCACAGCATCAACTTTCTTGTGATAAAACATAGCTATCAAATTTTTAAGAGTTTCAGGTTCTAGAATACACCCTGAATCATAAAGAACAATAATATCATTTTTTACGAATTCTAAACCATAATTAAGAGCTACAGGTTTTCCTTTTTTATACAAATCCTTTGATAAGACTTTTATATCAATTTCACTATGATATTTAGCAAAATTACTGGAATATTCTGTTGTGTCATCTGTTGAGCCACTAGTTATTATAATTATTTGGATCTTTTCTTTAGGATAATCTGAATTAACAATAGAATCCAATGTTCTTTCTAATAATACTCTTTCATTTTTAGAGGCAATTAATATACTAATTTCCTCATAATATGGTGTTTTTGGTTTAAAACCACTCCCAAACGATGCACTGAAATGTATTCCATAATAAATAACAAATCCTAACAGCATAATTAGACCAATTAAAGGAAATATAAACCACCAATAAGTTAGAGGAGCTGCTAAAAATGTGTCAATTGCTACTTTTACACCAGAAGACCAAAAAGGGGGAAAATAGATGTGTATTAGAATAAAAAGTGCAACCCAAACTGAACCATATAACAAATATCTGTAGAGTTTCATTTTTTAAATCACTTTTTAATGGTTTTTCATTGTGTATCGACTTTTTCAATTTTCTTTAAGTTTTTCCATATATATTTTGCAAAGAGAATTATTGAAAGTACCATAATAACGAATAAACTGATTTGATAAATTAGCATAGTCCATGTCGTCACCCAAGAGTGTGAAGCATTCCAAATTAAGGTAGCGGAGGGATTTATTAAACTTGTCAACAATACTGTAAGACTCGAAATACCATACATTACAAAAAATGTAGCGATAACTAGAACTCGTGTTATTCTCTCACCGATAAAGGGTTTCGTTTCATGCAATCCTAAACCTTCATGTCTAGCTCTCATATATTCATATATAAAAATTAAGAAAATATTTGTCCAAACTAACCAATTAAAATCAAGTCCATAAACTGGAAAAACTAAAAGAGTAGTAGGAACCAAACATACTAACATCAAAATATCACTTACTCTATCTATCACATTATCTAACCAAGCACCAGTTTTTGACTTTATATCTAATAACCTTGCTATTGCTCCATCAATCCCGTCAACTATTCCTGTAAATAATACCAGTACTGCCAGAGCAAAAAACCAAGATCCATATAATGGCTGTTGAAGAAATAAATCAAGTGAATGACCTATACTAGCCATTATTACTCCCCAGAAGATGAAAAATGATAGAAT
>JBHLPN010000008.1:29104-31344 GCA_048939445.1 Promethearchaeota archaeon
GTATTTTTGCCTTGAAAATTGGACTCCTAAATATATATATGAAAAAGTATTGTTATAGTAATAAACACTAAACATAATTGTGAGTAAATTTAGAAATGTCAACTATAGACTTGGAAATGAATTGGGTTAGTTTTGGAAAAAAAATGAGCAATCTGGGTGGAGTTTTGCTCCTAATTTTCGTCCCATATTTAGCTTTTGTTATGCTTACTATTCAATTTATCTTAACACTCGTGTCCATAAGTGATATGAGTAATTTGAACAATCAACTGAAAAATCCATTTCTAAATAATTTTCGTTCAAAATATTTAGCTGCAAGTATAATCAAATTCATTGGTTCAATTATTCTCCATATTGCATGTGTATTATTAGTTGCTGTTCTTATATTCAATATTCATATTTTTCCATCTTATCTTTTTGGACCGTCATTGAGATTTATTCCAATAAGTATATTATTTATTATTGGTATTATCGTAATGGTTATCGGAAGTAGTATTGAAATGGGAGCTTGGACGGAATTCAAATCTTTTCTTCAATCAGTTAAAGATACATTTCCATCCAAGGATTTTAATGATGCTATTGATGGAGTAGAGAACCTTCACACTGGTGCTTTCTTATGGGTACTTGGATTTTTATTCGTCCCTATTATAATTGGATGGATATTTCAATTAGTTGGATATTTCAAGTTAGCTAATTTTGCTAAATTAGGGTTAAAAACAACAATAACTCCAGTTTCTACAGAAAAACTTCAACCAGTCCCTACTCCAGAATCACAGACAATTCCTATCACCCCTATAGAAACAGAAGAAACTATAAAGTTTTGTCCGATGTGTGGTGCTAAAGTAGGAGAGAATGGGCGATATTGCGGTGAATGTGGAGTGCAAATTAGGGATTAAAAAAGTATTTTAATATTTTTTTTATTAATATAATTTAGAAATTAGTTTTCTTCTATTTTTTTTGATTCAAACAAGATAAGCTTCTTTTATAGCTGAGCAACCACCACATTTAATACATCCTGCTTTATTTTTTAAAGGATTAACTCCATATTCCTTCATCAGTTTTGCAGCCTTTTTATAAATTTTTAATAGCTCTATGTGATTGGTTATGGGTAAATTTTTTTTCCCGGGAATGGACCTCACTGGAGTAATATAGGGAATTACTCCAATTGAGATGACCTTTTCTATATCATTTATAAAATTCGATATTGATTCTCCAAATCCAGTTAATATATAACTGCTAACTTGATTTTCGCCAAAAACCTCTAATGCATACTTCCAATTTTGTTCATATAAACCATATGAAATACTAAATTTACCTGGAGTGATATCTTTTCTTAACCTTTCATTAAGAATTTCAATATGAATACCAATAGTATCTGCCCCAGCTTCATTTAACTTGTTAATGTAGCTCAAATCCTCTAAGGCTTCAATCTGTACATGTAAAGGGATATCTGGGTGATCTTTTTTTACTCTTTTTAAAAATTTAATGTATCGATTTGCCCCTTTATCTATATTCTCATCTGTTCCACTTGTTAATGTCATGTGAGAACATCTCCCTTCCTTCTTCGCTGCTGTAATTACTTCTGACATCTGCTTTCCTGTTTTTTCTTCAATTGTAGTATCGTACTGAAGACTCAATTCAATCCCACAAAATTTACATGGTTCACCACATGCCCAATAGACACATTTTTGGTAAATAGTACTAGCTAAACAATCGACACCATGTACTAAAGCAATTTTTTTCATATCAATTCCATCACTAGTTTTCAATCCATAAAATTTAGGATTATCAACAAGTCTTAAATTGCCAAAAAAGCGGTTATTGTTATTATCATAAACTTCAAAAAAGTTTCCTTTTTTTTCTCCTAAAATTAAGCTAAATTTTTCTTTATTATCCCATAAAGCCACATTTACTAATGTCTTATCATCTTCTAATATAAAATACCTCCCACCAAGTGGTCCAGCTCCTCCCTTTCGTCCAAAATCAATTTCAATTCCTTGTTCTTTATAGTGAGTAATTAGGTCTTTATCTAGGTACAATCCTTTACACAGTAATTCAGTCTTCTGCTTTAAAGCGGTTTCTCCATCTATCATAATTTTCCAAAAAGTATAAAGACTATTTTAAGATATATTCTCAATTAGTATTTTTTATTTGTTCTCTATGGAATTTAAATGTGGAGCTTATTTAATTATGAGTGTTTTTAAAAATAAAGTTGTGAATTTTAAATTTATTAATCAATCTGA
>JBHLPN010000102.1:0-1966 GCA_048939445.1 Promethearchaeota archaeon
GCGAATATCCAAACGAATAAAGGAATAATTGTTAATGAGTTTCTAGAAACAAGTGAAAAAGATATATACGCTGTTGGAGATTGTATAGAATATAAAAATCAAATTTGGGGTATCATTCCTGCTTGTATGGAACAATCAAAAATAGTCGCTGCTTCTGTGCTTGGATTAAAAAAAGTAGATTATAAAGGAACTACTCCTAAAAATACACTTAAAATTGTAGGATTGGAACTAACATCAATAGGAATTATAGATCCAACTAAGGAAGAAGGTGGTGGTTGGGATATCTTGAAAAAGGCAGATAAAAAGGACTGCTGTTACCAGAAATTGGTATTAAAGGGAAGTAAATTAAAAGGAGCTATTTTATTTGGTGATAATAAAGCAATGTCTTATGTTTATAATAAGATGGAGGAAGACGTTGATAGAGAGGAGTTAAAAAAATTATTAGAATTACATTCTTATATCTGTAATAATTGTGGCATGGAATATGATGAGGCTAAAATGGGGACTCTCTTTAAGGATCTACCACCTGATTGGAAATGTCCAAATTGTAATTGCTCTAAAAAGGAATTTAAAATAAAAAAAAGCAGATAATAACTTATGAATATTGATGAGTTAATGAATATTTTTAGATAAGAAAGATGTAATTATCTTTTTGCCAGATTTAATCTATCATCATAATTCACTATTTTAAAAATCAACTAATGAAAATAAGTTATATTTTTTAATGGATAACCCTCTCCTATTGAAAAAACTTTTAAATGCAAATCACATAATATTTACTGAATTAAAATTTTTTTTACAATAAATGGGAAGCGAATCCTTTGACCTTATCGCTAATAGGTTGGATAATAGTTCTGTCATATATTGTGTTGCTCGGTTTTACTATCTTTTTCGGAATATGGATAATTTGGAAATCGCTAAAACCTAAATCTCGAGTATTATTATATTATGGTTTTTCACTGATAGTAATCGGTTGCATGGTTATTTCAGCATCGCTTATTGATTTGTTTACCATTTATATAACAGGCACCAATATGGATAATGGTCTTTTTGCGATATTATCCTTAATGTGGCTACCCCCTCTCTCATTTTTTATCATTTTATATGCATCTACATTATTAGCTCCCACATTAAAATGGAAAATCTTTAGTGCGTATGTGATTATGGGGATAATCTTCTGGGTTTTTCTTTTCTTGAATCCTCTTCAATGGGTAGAGGTTTACTATCTTACTGTTCCAAGTCAAGAGACTTTACAATTAACATTGAAAATTGTTTCACCGTTAACTTTAATTATAGGAGTTTGGGTAGTTATAATGTTTTTAATCATATTTGGATTTGCTTATAAAGGGCTTAATGCAAAAGCTGAAATTAGGAAGAAATACCTTTACTTAACCATTGGAAACTTAATATTTATTATCCATCTGGTTTTAAATGGATTTGTAAGGTTTTATCAAACAGTATCTTTCATTGGGATTTTTAGTATTCCTTTTGTTTATATGGGACTCCATCCTAAAAAACTATCAAAACCCAAACGAAAGATTGTGTCTGAGGCTGAAAAGAAATTTGTCTCTTTTATTACTGGTAAACGTGAAAAATCTGAAAGATTGGTTGAGGAATTTTCTAAAGATGCAAAATTAGAAAAAGATCTTTTAGTGTTTATGAGCTACGCTACCAAGGATGCGGATTTATTCAAAATACAAGAAATTTCAAATAAACTTACTAACACACCTGAAGTTAAAGATGTACTATATTGGCAGGAGGATTTAGATGACAATATCTTCGAATATATGAATGATAATCTTGGAAAATGTCATGTTTTTGTTTTATTTTGTTCCACAAATGCGCTCGAATCTGTACCTGTTAAGAAAGAGTGGACAGCGGCGGATGCAATGGGTAAACCTATTATACCTGTCTTTTATGATACCGACCATATCCCTCCACTTCTGCGTTCAAGGTTGGGTATAGA
>JBHLPN010000102.1:2066-9429 GCA_048939445.1 Promethearchaeota archaeon
AGTGATTACCTTTATAAAATATTAAACTAATATTTTTAATATAATTCCAATTTAAATCTATATAATTATACTAATAAATTATTTATAAAATAAAGGTTTAGAGAATGTCTCGTTATGAGTGCCAAGCTTGCGGTTATATCTACGACGAGGACGCAGAGGGTACAAAATGGGAAGACTTACCAGATGATTGGACCTGTCCCGTATGTGGTGTAGGAAAAGATATGTTTGAAAAATTAGATTAGCAACTAAAACTTTACTTATTTTTCTTTTTTTTATTGTTTAATTTCTCACAAATTTTATAATAAATAGAATATAAGTTTTTAATTTGATTTGTATTACTATTAAAAAATAAATTATATACCTAATTAGTGATGGTGAAATTAAAATTACACATTTAGAGTTAATGAAAGATATTTATTACGTAGGATATGTAGATTTTGAAGTCCGTAATTTTCACGGATACTCTACTCATCGAGGTAGTAGTTATAATGCGTATATAGTTAAAGGAGAGAAGAATGTACTGATTGATACTGTTAAGCGTCCTTATTTTGAATATTTTTTGAAGAATATTAATGAAGTATGCGATCCTTCTGAAATTGATTATTTCATTACAAATCATGTTGAGATGGATCATTCTGGGGCATTTCCATTAATTCTGAAATATCTTCCTAATGCTGAGTTAATTGCATCAGAGAGAGGTGTTGATGCATTGAAAGCACATTTCCATGAGGAGGTTGGAGAAGATATTTTCAGTAAAATAAGGGGAGTTAAAGAAGGCGATACTTTAGATATTGGAAATGGTAAGAAATTTACATTTGTACCAATACCAATGATCCATTGGCCAGATTCAATGGTATCTTTTATGACCAACGAGATTGGCAAGAATGTATTGTTCTCAAATGATGCGTTTGGTCAACATTATGCCACGACAAAACACTGGGATGATGAGAACGATTTATGTGAAATAATGCAAGAAGCTGAGAAATATTATGCTAATATTTTACTCCACTTATCTGGTTTAATTGCGAAAGCTTTACCGAAAGTAGGAGCGTTACCTATTGAGATTATCTGTACTTCTCATGGAGTATGTTGGCGTAGTCATATTCCTGAAATTCTAGAGAAATATACTAAATGGTGTAAAGGTGAAATCGATGAAAAAAGCGTATTAATAGTATATGATACTATGTGGGGAAGTACAGAAAAAATTGCTAAAGTATTAGCAAAAGAAATTAGTCACAGAGGGATCCCTGTAAAACGATACAGACTAATTAATGCAGACTATTCTGATGTAATTACTGAAGCTATGAAATCAAAAGCTATATTAGTGGGGAGCCCTACTCTTAATAATGGGCTGTATCCAAGTGTAGCAGAGTATTTATCATACCAAAGAGGGTTAAAACCGATGAATAAAGTTGGCCTAGCCTTTGGTTCTTATGGTTGGTCTGGTCAGGCAGCACAAGAAATTGCTAATATCATGAAAGAAACCAAATTTGATGTTATGGATGAGTTAATTAAAATCAAATATGTACCAAAACCAGAGGATTTAGATTTTAAGGAAATTATTGATAAATTAATTGAGAAAATGGGTTAAATGAGGTTAAGAAAATGGATTTTTTACTTTCAGAAGAGCAGAAATCTTTAAGAAATAAAGCAAGAGAGTTTGCAATTAATGAAGTATTACCTGTCGCAAGAAAATATGATGAATCTGAAGAATTTCCTTTACCAGTTATTAAAAAGGCTTGGGAAGAAGGATTATTAAATTTAGGAATCCCAAAGGAATATGGAGGTCCTGGTTATGGTTTATTAAGTTCTTGTATTGTTGTTGAGGAAATCTCATCTGCATGTCCAGGAATTGCGACTTCAATCTTTGATAATAACCTTGGTGCTGAACCAATTATTATAGGAGGTAATGAAGAGCAGAAGCAGCGAATTTTAACTGAATTAGTTAATGAGTTTAAACTAATTGCTTTTGCTACTTCTGAACCAACAATGGGTTCTGATGTCGCAGGAATGAAATGTCTCGCAGAAAAAGATGGAGATGAATATATTTTAAATGGGACAAAATTTTGGATTACTAATGGAGGATTTGCGGATTATATTACTATATTTGCAACAATTGATCCTGAGAAGAAACACAAAGGTATTGCAGCTTTTATAGTAGATACTAAAAGTGAAGGAGTAAAATTGGGTAAACATATCCCTAAATTAGGGCAACGATCATCAAATACTGTATCTGTTGGCTTAAAAAGTGTTAGAATCCCTAAAGAAAACATACTTGCTAAACCTGGAAGAGGTTTTGTTTTAGGTATGCAAACCTTTGCTCACACTCGACCAGCAATAGGTGCTTTTGCCTGTGGTTGTGCTCGCTCTGCAATGGAATATTCTATCGATTATGCACAAAAGAGAGAAGCTTTTGGAAGACTAATTGGAAATTATCAAGTAATCCAGGAAAAAATAGCCAATATGTATAAAGATATTGAAGCCGCACGTTTACTCACATACAAAGCGGCTTGGGAAGCTGATCAAGGGTTGGACAACAATCTAAGTTCCTCAATTGCTAAAGCGTTTGCGTCAGATGTTGCTATGAATGTAACAACTGAAGCAGTTCAGATCTTCGGAGGGTATGGGTATCTAAGAACATATCCTGTTGAAAAATTATTTAGAGACGCAAAGTTGTATCAAATCTATGAGGGTACAAGTGAAATTCAGAGAATTGTGATTTCTCGATTTGTTATGAAGCGATATGAGCATGCAATGCCTTTTCTCGGAAAAAAGAGAAATTAATAAAAATCTAATTATATTATTTCTAATCTTTATTTAGGAAAACATCCATAAATTTAAAAGAAAATCATTTCTTCTTGGGAGTAAAAAATTTGTTGATTAAATTAAAAAATTCATTCAGTGCTTCCTTTCCTTTAAGAGTAGTCTGATACAAAATACTTCGATCATTTTCTTTTTCGATTGTTTCTAAAAGATTCCGTTCTAAAAGGAATAAGAGATATTCTTTACATAAACTGGTTTTTAATCTTAATTTATGTATAATCCGACTAAGATGAGAGGGTTCCCGAGAACACAAATCCAAAATTTGTGCCCAAATTTCATATTTATTTCTACGACTTATGGCAGAATTAATATCATTTTGGATTGTTTTTTTCATAATTATAGTTTATATTTACCTTTATTTTGATTCTTTTCTCTGCCCACAATACATACAGAATTTCGTATTTGGTGTCAATAATTCGCCACATCGTCCGCAATATTTATCACTTGGTATTCCCAGATTATTAAAATCCTTATCTAGTAATCCCATGTATCTTTGTTTTGGTATGATTTCATATTTATCTAATAGATCCCCCCAAGCATTCAATTCGTGATACCCTTTTATCCATTTATTGGTATTTTTTAACACGAAATAGGATATAATAATAAAAAGAACCAAGGAAATTAAAATAAATGCCGCACAAATATCTATTGTTTCTAATCTGAAATCTGATAGAAGTATTCTCCAGGCTAAAAAAAAAATAGACACAAATGAGATGTATATAAGATAGTGCTTTTCATGTTTCAAAATTAATCCCATTTTTACATCCATTGGCAGCTTATTATCTTGGGATAAAAGCTTCCTTATTTTAGACCATTTAAAAATTCTAAATTTGGATGTATAAATCTTAACTATCATCAAGAGTTCTTCAGATAAGTAATTTAAATTCTGTTTTTCTTTTAAAAAATATTCCTTACGAGTAACTATTGTCTCGGTTATATACCTAATTGTAATATATAAAAAAAAAATTACAACTCCAACAAATGAAAATACTAAAATTAAGAATATTGTAACAAATAAGAAAAAAGCGGATGATATCATTATCATCATCGATATTTGCTGAAATATTAAAAATGTTTGAGTCTTACGGATTTGTCTTGATAGAAGACTATGATTTTTCTTCAATTTTTTATCAATTTCAGAAGGAATTTCTATATGGGATTTCATAAGTAAAATATCAATTTTAACTATATAAACAAATATGGAACTAAGGTCCATTTGATTTTTTTTTTTCAATAAATACATATTACTGTTAAGAATTAAATTAACTTTAGAATTTCTTTGGCTGCACCAAGGAAATTATCAGATATTATTGATGGTGTTATCCTTAGGGATTTTAGATCATCTAGATGTTTATAACCATGTCCAGTGGTTAGAAAAATTGTCTTACAACCCCCGTTTATTCCAAATTCAATATCATACGGATGATCACCTACTACAAAAGATTCATTCAAATCAATATTAAATTCATCAATAATCAGATCAATAAATTTCGTTTTAGGCTTCCTGCAATCACAGTTATCTTCTTTTAAATGTGGGCAAAAATATGTTTTTACAATTTTAATATTTTGTTCCCGTAAGATTTTTATTAAATGATTATTGAATTTATAAAAATCTTCAACTGCAAAATATCCTCGAGCTATTCCTGATTGATTTGTTACAATAAAGAACAAAAATTTATTCTGAAGTAATTTCAATCCATCTATAACTCCTGGTAAAAGTTCAAAATCTTCTAATTTATAAGCATAATTCTTATCTTCAATTAAAGTTCCATCTCTATCTAACAGGATTGCTTTCTTTTTAGCCATAATTTAAAAAATTCTCTACTTTTTTATTTAAGATTAAAAATAATTAGAAAAATATAAGTATTATAATAGCGAGATATGCTATCCCGAGTAAAATGTGTAGGAGTGCAAATAATCCACCAATTTTCAATAACTTCTTATAATTCATACCTTCAACACAATATTTAGTAGAAAGTTCTAATGTCATCATATCAGCTGCGCTCCCTTGTGGTAAAAAATTGCCCCCTAAGTTTATCCCTAAAATAAATGCGATTAACAGAGGAACCGATGAAAAACCAGAACTTATTAAAACTTGAATTATAGGTATAAAAAGGATAGTAACAGGAACATTATCAAGAAATGCTGAGAGAATAGATGAAATAATCAAAATTAAAACACATAATAAAAATATGTTAGCTGGTGCTATACTCTCTACAAAATTTTCTATAATAGCAATAAGCCCTACTTTTTCAAAACAAAATACTAGTACAAATAAACTTATAAAGAAGAATGGTAATTTGAAATCAACTTTTTTAAAATAATAAGAAATATCAGGTTTCTTTTTCCCAGATTCACTTCTCCTTGGGTTGACAAATACAAATATGAGCATTCCGAGAAGTCCTACAAATAGGATGTCAGGAATAATAATTAACATGATGAAAAAGAAAAGTAAAGTACCTATATTTCGATAAAACACCTTGCGATTAATTGGTTCTTCTAATATGACCAATTCATGTTCCCTTATATGCTCAGGTTCTAAAGATTCATCATATTCCGAACAATGAGGTATCCAAATTTCTCTTAAATGTTTTTTGAGAACAAAATAATCTAAAAGAGATAAAGTTAGCAAAGTGGAAATAATAAAGTAAATTGAAAGACTTGCGAAAAACCAAGTCGTTGAAAGCGTAAATTTACTCGCTATTAAAATATTTTGTGCAGAACCAAATGGTGTGAGGGTTGCAGCGAGATTTATACAAATAGTCATTCCCAATAATATCGGAGTTGGATTTATTTTCATTTTTTCACTTGTACTTATTATCATTGGTATAAAGATAACCGCAACTGAAATATCTTCAATGAAGGCAGCACTTAAAGTTGAAATTAAACAGATAACCCAAAAAAATCCTCGGGTGTTAGTATGAAATTTTTTCGTTATTCGTGAAGCTATTTCTTGAAAAATCAATTGTTCCTCTAATATTACTACTATGGTGAACAGAGATATTAGAAAAAAAATTACTGGCCAATCTATTGATAGAATGAATTCCTCAATAGAAAGAGGTGTTGGCGAGAAAAGAAAAGTAGCAGCAGCTGCAGCAAGCATAGCTAACACACTATAAGTTAAAAAGTCTGTTTTTTCACGAAAAAGTGCTATAATAACAATAACAAAACAGAATATTACAAATAACTGTAAAATGAAAAGCATTCTATCTCTTAAATAAGTTTTATTTAATTGATTTTTAATATCTAAAATTGTATTTTAATATCTTAAAATTTCATTGTTTTAAAATATATAAAAAATAAAAAAAAAAGAAAAATTGTTAATTTCAAATTTAACTTTTCCATAAAAAGTGTAAATTACAATATTCTCGAGCCCAGAGACCTTCTGGATTAGCAACAGTAAAAATTGCTTTAGGTTCATCACCAGGCTTTAAGAATCTTCTTTCGTAGCACCCATCTTTACATATTATTTCAATCCACATTATGTAATGCTCATCAGTCATAGGATGAGGAGTTCCCATTGAGATTCCTACATCAACAGTTACCCTATTACCTTCAACCGTAATTTTTGGAACATGCTTTTCTGTTTTCCAATCAGTAGTTTGTTCCTCCATTAACTTCATTGGTTGACCGCAACAAATGGTTTCTGGAGCAGCTGGGTGTAAAATTTCAATTACTTTTCCACAAATACTACATCTGTATATTTCTTTTTGTTTCATAAATATTTCACGTGTGCTATTTTTGTTTTTAAATCATATAATTTAATTTTTAAAAATTTTGATTTTAAATTAAAAATTTGAATTAGAATTCTTCACACTTTTTTCTATAGTAAGCCCTAGGATGGTCACAGGATGGACATTTGAAATCTTTAGGCAACTCATCCATTTCTACTTCATAACCACATTCCATGCAAACCCACACGATTTTCTTTCCACGTTTGAAGAAAGCATCATCACCAACTAATTTTAAGAGTTTGCCATATCTCTCAGAGTGGTGTTTTTCAGCTTTTATAATTGCTTTTACCCTTTTTGCAATGTCAGGATAACCTTCTTTTTCAGCAGTTTCAGCAATATCAGGGTAAAGTGTTTGCCATTCCATATTTTCTCCAGCTATTGCGGATTTTAAATTTTCAATTGTAGTTCCGAGGGTAGTTGGAAATTCTGCATCAGGGATTACTTTCATTTCATCAAACTTTTCTTCCTTCTTAAATTGTTGAAGCATTTTATAAAACCAACTACCATGCTCCTTTTCTTGATCTGACGTCTCATCAAAAATCTTAGATATTAAAACATATCCTTCTTTTTTCGCTACTTTTGAAAAATAATTATATCGATTACGCGCTTGAGATTCGCCAACGTAGGCGGTATATAATTTTTTTGCAGTTTCTTTCATAATTTTCTACCTCTTTTTTTAAATTGGAAATTCGTTATATATGAATATATTTGGATTTAAATTATTTCGCCTATTTTTTAACTTTTTTACTTATAATTTAAAGAAAAAGCTTAAAAGAAATAATTTAATAATAAGTTTCTGTCATTCT
>JBHLPN010000382.1:0-2958 GCA_048939445.1 Promethearchaeota archaeon
GTACTATTTTTGATAGGAATTCGAAGATCCGGATATATTTTGAGAAAAAATAAGCATTCAAAGACTATGGGTAATAGTTCAATTAGACAATAATGCCCAATATTAAAGCTGTATCGTGATATAAGGGATATAGCTAAAATTTGCGTAGTAGGGAAAGTAAAAAAGTTAACTGCAAATATCGATCTGGAGAGTCTTGACCACTTATCAATCAAATTTCTTGTAAATAAATATATTATAATGAATTCCACAACAATATTAACTAAAAACAGAGATATATACTGAAAAATAATAATACTTTTAATATCAGGTCCAACTAATTCTAGATTCCCTTTAACATTAATGCAGAGTATAATGAGTGTGATTAAATAAAAAATCAAATAAGAAATTAATCTTTTGAATTTCATCATTGAATGATGGATAAGTCTTCTTTATATATTTTTGGCTGAGAAAAACGATACTAATCTATATCCCCACAACTTTTATCATAATGATTTCAGAAACTAGGAGTTTCTAATTTAATCATTTGATGTTTGCTTGGGTCAAAAATCCATTCATTTTTACATTTTTTAGAACAAAAATAATGTTTAGCAGGTTCTTGAGTGATATTTATAAAAACAAATTTGTAAGGTCTATCATAATTACCCTGATATCTTTTTACGGGCTTTCCACACAATTCACAATTTTTCTTTAACAAAACCATATTTTCATTTATTACATCTGTGGAATCTTTAAAGAATTTCACTTTTATTTCCTTTTCTCGAAATTTGTATTTTATTATCTATTATATTAGGTAATATTATAGATTCCCTATAAAATTATTGTATCTAAAAATTATAGATTAAAAAATGAAGTAGAAAAATAACGAAATATGAAAAAGAGCTTCCATTCTAGATTTTGGGTTGATAAATTTGATTATTTAACTTTTTTTAGAAAGGAAACCAGGTCTCATTTCGTATAATTGGATAAGCCCAGAAATTACCTAGTGCATTATATGCACAATTGTATAAATCTGCCGCGTGAATCGAAATAACTTTAGGATGATATAGCCATACATAAGGGTATAATACTGTAGCAATGTATTCTAAAATATTATGGATTAATTCCACTCTCTCAGTAAAATTAGTGGTTATGGCCCACTGGTCAAACCAGGCTTCCATCTGAGGATCATTGACTTGAGCTGTGTTTGATTCCGAAGTATTTGACATCAAAGGTTCAATTTGGTTCATCGGTGAATGATAATCAGGACCCCATCCTAACAAATAAAGCTCTAATTCATCAATATTTAGTCTCCAAGGCCAATTCCACCACCAATAAATCGGAACATCTGTTACGTTTATACCTATGCGTTTAAACCATAGTTGTAACAATGGTAGCAAATCCGTTCTCCACTGATTATCTGTATGATAAGTATAATTAAACTCCTCAAGATTTGCAGCTTCCCAATTAGCATCATTTATAGGATCCTCTCCATATTCTGTTGCAGTAAGACCCATTAATCTAACATCGGTTCCTAAGCCGTCTAGTATAGTTTGCCGAGCAATTGTATAATTCATATAAGGTGCGATAGTTTCAATTCCTTCCTTGTAATAGGGCCCAAACGCAGGAGAAACAGGTCCGTATGCCCTAAGGACAGTGTCTTGGAAGTAATCTGAGACAATATATGTATAATTTACGGCATAGGATATGGCTTTTCTCCAGGTTACGTTTATCTTTTTGTGATTTATTAATAAGTGGCAAAAGCTGGGATAAGGAATTTCACTTTCATGAAATGTAATTAAAGGGTCTGTCCTATAGACATCATAAAGATCTGTGTCTGCACCCTGAATCCAATCAATATCACCAGCTAGCATTGCATAATTCCTAGTTGGGCGATCGGATATAATGTTAAAGATTAAGACATCGAAATATGGCATTCTGGAAGGCCCTCTAAAAACTGGTGGAGGGTTATAATTCTCATTTTTTACAAATCTAACCTCTGTATCGGCAACATATGATTCATAAATAAATGGACCGGTTCCAACTAAGGTTTCTTTTAGTGTAATAAATCTTTGTGCTTGTGCTGTGTGAGCTGTTGGAGAGAGCATGTTACCACATACATACGCATATATGTCCAAAAAATCCGAGAAAGGAGCAGTTAAGAAAATATCGAATACAGAATCATTGATTTTTGTGAAGTGATCAATAATAGGAGATCCATCAGGGAATTCATATAACGAAGCGGTCTTAGTTCTTCTTTGGACCCCTGCCACTAATGCACCAGTATGATTGCATAAATACTCCAATCTTTCAAGATTCCAGATCACAGCATCAGCATTAAACGGAGTACCATCATGAAAGTATACGCCTTGTCTAACAGTAACTCTAAGTTGGGTAGTTGAGACCCATTCTTCATCCTCAGCCAACACACGTATTAAAGGTAAATCTGAATCACGATAGTCATACCACCAAAGCGATTCGGTGCATTGCCTAATGACAACATTAGCTTGACTATCCCATGAGTCAACAGGATCGATATAAGGAGGTGAAGCGCCCATTCCCCATACGAGGGTTTTGGCTGCAGGGGCACCGATTTCAATACGGCCGAGCATGGCACCAAGGACGATGTTTCCTACACCTGAAGCACCTAGCACAACTGCTAAAATTATTATTGCTATTTTTTTTTTCTTATCATTTTCTCTCATAATTATGAGGATCAGCTTTAAATTCCCTTCGGTTAAAATAATTCCATTTAGATATTTAAGAGTGATTGATATTTTTGAAATTTGTTACAATTTTGTGAAAAATGGAGAAGTAAATTTGAGCATCTTAAATATCGATTTATAAAAAGGATAAAATAGATTAGAATTAAAAAAATATCGATATATAAAAAAACTTAAAGCCTTATACTAAATTGATACGACCGATTGCTCTAAAAGGTAAAGCATTATTGAATGTTTCATAATCATATATTCTACGCCC
>JBHLPN010000103.1:0-2863 GCA_048939445.1 Promethearchaeota archaeon
ATCAGCACCCATATTTCGAATAATTCCTTTTGAATACTTTATTCTTTCTAAGATTGGCTTAAAAATATCACTTTCTTCTTCTTGTATAGATATTACATAACTACTTCCTAAGATTAAGCTAATTTGTTTTGTCTCAAATTTTTCTATTTGCTTATTATAATCTACACTTTTTAATACTATAAAAAGATAATTTCCATAATTTTCTAATTTAGGTCTTTGATTAGGATTAAGAATATCTTCTAAAAGTAAATGGTGAAGATTGAATTGATTACCAATATCCTTAATCACTTTAATATGAGATAAACTGGTGATATTAATCCATCTATTTCTTGATTTATCGAAGCTTGATAAGTCTTTATCAATTCTTTCTAACTCTAACAGGTTAAAGCCTTCCTGATTATAATCTATTACTTTAACTCTAGTCTTTAAATTTTGCTTTTTACCAGTATATATTAAGGTACCAGGTGGTTCTCCAATATTATGTTTTTTCATTCTTTAAAACCCTTTTTTTATTCTGATTTCACATAAAAGTAAAGATAAAAAGAAATTATAATGATTAATAGTAAAAACGACATTTCATCTTACTATCAAAACATCACAAGAAACATTATTAATTACTTTATTTGGTATAGTACCAATTAAAGCACTACTTAATTTTGAATGATGTCCCTTACAACCTAAAATAACTAAATCAAAACCTTCCTCTTCGGCCATTCTTTTTATATAATCTTCAGGAGTTACGTCAAAAATTAACCGGGTTTCTACTTTTGCATTTGATTCTTTAAACAAATTATTTACTTCTTCTAAAATATCTTCACCTCTCTTGATGTAATCATTATGAATAGTTAATGAAATTTCACCACTCGTTCCTGTTTGAGAAAAAGGATTAAGATTTATTTCTGAAAGATGGTGTAAAACAGAATGAAAAGCTACCACTTTACAATTATCTCTTTTTTGAAATTCGATTGCTTTTTTTGCTCCATGTGTCGCATCATAAGATTTATCTATTCCAAGTAAAATTTTATTATACACTTTAAATCATCATTTGGAAAAATGTGTTATTTCTGAAAATAAACTTATGAATATCATTATAAATGTATGCTTAACAAATTATTAATGAATGATTCATTTCCCCTATTTGCTTTTACTTAAAGTTTTGTTTTTTTTTATTTTCTTAAAGAAATTACTTATCTGTTTTGAAATCCTTCGTATGCCTGAATCTTCCTCCTAATATATTTACCATGTCCGAAGGAACAACAATCCATGCTCCTTTTTCTTTCATAGATTCATAAAGGATATTCATTGCTCTTAAATCCAATGCTACTTCATCACTTTCATAAATATGTGCTGCATTAATAAATTTATTTGCAATTTGCTCCTCAGAACCAGCAAGTATAACCCTTGCTTGACGTTCTCTTTCAGCCTGTGCTTGTCGACTCATTGCATCTTGTAGTGCCGTTGGAATTATAACATCCCTAATTTCCACAGAAATTGATTTGACACCCCATTCTTCAGTTCGCTCATCTATTATTCTTTCAAGATCATGTGAAATTTCCTCTCTACCTGCAAGCATTTGACTCAATTCTGTCTTTCCAATTATGTCTCGCAATGAAGTTTGAGCAGCCCATGAAATTGCAGTTTTATAATCTTGAACACGAAGCGAAGCTTTGTAGGAATCTACAACTTTCCAAAACAATACCGCATCAACATTAACAGGTACATTATCTTTTGTTAAAGTTTGCTCAGCAGAAAATGTTGTTGTGATTATTCTTATATCGAGAGAAAATGGAATTCGATAAATAAATGGAAAAAGCCACATGATACCAGGTCCTCTCATCTTTTTAAACTTTCCTAATAATAATGTAGGTATTCTAATCCATTCGGGGATAATGTATAATCCCATAAAAATAAATCCGATAAAAATCATAGAACTGATGCCAATAATTAACAAAATAATAAATGGGATTTCAAAAATATTCATAGCAATTAAAACACTTATTAATATGATCATTCCCAAAATGAACAGGAAATATCCTAATCCTCTTATTACACTACCACCAATTAAATTAACCCTATTATATGATGACATTTTTATCAGATCATATGAAAATAAATGGGTATATATAAATAATGGCTAAGAATTATAAATGAAACCTGGATAACACTTAAATTAATAGATTCTTAAATCTTTTGAATTAAAATCCTTAAAGTTACTAGATATTCATGAAAAAATTTTTTTTACTACATTATCTTTAATTCATTTTTTCTAAATTAGAAAATTTAGATGTTAAATTTGTTATATCATTTTGATATAATTTAATTTCATCCTCGATATCCTTCAATTCTTTCAAATGACTGTTTAAATCTTCTCTTTTTCGTTTATAAGATGCTTTTATTGTCATAGCTTTTTCAGGTGATTTCTTTTGAACAGCATTTAAATATTTCAATTGTAGTTTTCCTAAACTAATTCGTATGTTAGCAGCAACCATTTTAGAATTTGCTAATTCAATCTTACTTTTGGCTAGCTTTTCTTCAAGTTTTGCTATCTCTTTATGATATTTTGCTAACTCTAATTGATTTTCAGCGGCATTCTCATGATAATTTATGAAGACTTTTTCATTTTTTAGATCTTCCTCTGGAAATTTTAATAGTTCCTTTGATTTAATTTTGTTTTCTAATACACTCTTATTATTTTCAACTAAATTCTTTCTGATTTGCGCTAATTTTGTCTCTTTTTTAACGAATGCCTCTCTTGTTTTTACTTTTTTTAAAAGATTCTTAGCTAATTTTCGTAATTCTAACGCAACTAATTTTTCTTTTTTAGCAATAATGATATTCTCATTTGCTTTTAAATTAACATTAA
>JBHLPN010000103.1:2963-9379 GCA_048939445.1 Promethearchaeota archaeon
AATTAAACATTTCCATAAACGCCCCTAAGCGAGTTTTGACCTGCTCTACATTCTCACCAATTTTATTGAAATTTAGAGCTATACTTGGAATCTCCAGTTCTCGGCGAATTTTCTCCTTTAACATTGTGAAACAATTGGATATAGAGTGGCATCCAAAAAGTTGAATAAAGATAAGACCATCAGCATTTAAATTTTTTGCTATCCTCATATATGAGTCTGATAAAGCATCATTATCACATCCTATTCCATTTACTGTTGCATTCATTAAGTAATAAGCGTAAGCTTCAATTGGATCAGATATTTTAGTAATAGGTATATCTTCTAATAGTAATAACATATCCCAATCAGCATATATTGCTCGACCTCCCAGTTCATATATTATTTCATGACTTTTTGGTTCCCACCCTCCAAACATAGGCGTAATTAAAATTCGTGGCATATTACCAACTTCCATCCCAATTCTATTTCTGATTCGCTCCTTCATTTCCTTTACTAATGATGCCATATTATCTCGATATCGATTTGCATTAGAATTATAGTCCTGAAAACTATTGTTTAATATCACTAATATTTCGCTGAATGTTGCAGGATTACAAGGATAGAAATCAGAATTACTTATATCATAAAGGATAGTTTTATAATAATTTCTTATATCATTCGCAACTTGAAAATGGTTCCGTAGTATTTTTCCATCATAATTATTTCCACTTATTTTTTCTAATTCTCCAACAGCATTATAAAGATTCTCTGTTAGTAATTCTAATGCATTTCCGATATTTCTTGGTGGAACATCAATCCAAATCTGTTTAATTGGATTCTTAATTGTTTTCAATGACTCCAAATATTTATTCCACGCACTGCATCGAATAGTATAGTTTAATGTTGCTTCTACATTCTTTCCTTTACTTACATGCATTCCATAGAGAGATTTTATTCCATAACAAAAGTCTGTTGGAACACCACTTTCTATTCCAAGCTCATACATTTCATTATATTTATTATTTACCGTTTCTATTACATTTTCAATAATTTCATCAATAATTTTATTTATATCTCCAATACCAAGATTTTTTATAAATCCCAAAAATTTTGATACATTCTCCCAACCAAAAATGTTGGAAGCAGAACCTAAATATGTTAAATATTTATGCATTTCAAAGTTATGCATTCTAATTGGAAATACAGGAACTAAATCAGGAAAACCATAAACTAAATCAGAAAATGGTAATGCTACTGAAATCAATTTTTTTTTTTCTCGAAATTTCTTTCTCTTTAAATAGTCTCGACCCGTCAGAAGATTATATGAAATTCTGAGAACAGAACTAAACCTAACAATCTCATCAGCTATAAGGCTCATTTTTTAAATCATCTCCAAAAATGCTTCTATCCTAGTGTTAAGTTGCCCACGAATTGCCCTTGAATAATCCCTTTCCAAATTTAAAACTTGAATACCTTTTTCCTGTAATTTATTTTTTAAATGTGCCGACATAATGGAAATATGATCACAGAATTTTATAATATGATTTATGACGCCTAATTTTCTTCCCGTTTTCTCTTTATGACCTTGATAAATTTTCTCAATTTGAGATACCTTGTTTTCTAAAAAATTAGGAACTGAATGATCCCCATAAATATTATTTTTAAAACGATGAACTAATAAATCATACGGATTTTCCATTGAATCCAAAATAGTATCTTCGAAAATTTGGGAATAATAGTTATTTCCAATCCAAGTATCAAAATAAATAATGTTTCCTCCTCCTTCTTCTATTAAATCAATTAAAATATCACTTATGAAGATAGAACCACCTGTTAATAGAATATCTTTTAGATTATTAGAATTTTGTAGTTGATTATCCTTGTATTTCTGAATATATGATTCTAATTTAGGGAGAAATAAAGGCCCATATAACATAGCATTTTGAAGAATTTTTAGTTTTACTGATCCTTTAATATTCAAAAGACTGTACTCTAACAATTTTTCCTTAAAGGAATTATATTTCTTAATGCTTTCTCTGAGATCCTTATCCTTTATTTTATAGCCATTAATACTTTCTAATTGATTTTTCAATTCAATTAATTCCAATTTAAAATATTTCAAACTATTCTTATTCTTAGTGTATGAAATATAAAAATTTAAACGGGGGATATTAAAATATTTAGAAATTATTTCAGATGCACAAATATCAGAAACGCAATGATTTGAAACAACGAAATAATCAATCATATCTAAGAATTTAAATTGATTAGGTTTTAATGAAAAAAAACCGATACAAGACTGAGCAAATGCACAAGTAGAAGGGGGTAAATAATCATGGCTAGCATCCATTAGATCATCATTTCCTGCAAACATCAGTCTCATAGGAATAAACCCCGCAGCATCAATTAATTCTTCTGGAATATTGTCATGTGAAATAAATGCTATTACTTTTTTTCCTTCTTCCTTTTTCTCTCTTAGAAATGCAATGTATTCAGATAGAAGTTCAGAATTATCCATTTTAATTTTATATATCTATAAATTATTAATCAAAAAAGAGATTATGATTCATAAAATTTTTTATAATTAGCCAAAACCTAAATTTTTAAAAAAAAAAATTAAAAGAACTTAACTGTTTTTCTGATCTTGAGCAATTAGGGCAGCTCCAATTGCCCCTGTAAGTTGAGCACTACTTTTTCCATTGAGTACTGGTATAACAATCTCAAATCCTAATTCCTGTTCCAAATAGTTTTTAACTGCTATATTTTTTGCTACTCCACCACAAAAAACTAAAAGTGGTGCAACTCCTATACGTTTAGCCATACCTGCGACTCTCTTTGCAATTGATTTATGAATTCCCGCAGCGATATCCTCTTTTTTTGTCCCCTTTGCGAAAAGAGATATAACTTCAGATTCAGCAAAAACAGTACATGTCGAACTAATTGAGGCCGGATTGTTAGATTTTAGAGCTAATTCTCCAATTTGTTGGATGGGAACCTCAAGAGCTCCAGCCATTACTTCAATGAATCTCCCAGTTCCTGCAGCACACTTATCATTCATTTGGAAATCGATTACACTACCAGTTTTTTTAGATATTACAATTGCTTTACTATCTTGACCGCCAATATCTATAACAGAATGTGCATCTGGAAAGAAATATTGAACTCCACGTGCATGTGCCGTGATTTCTGTGATGCGATCATCAGCAAATGATACTGTATTTCTTCCATACCCTGTACTCATTACATAAACATCATTCTTCTTAAGGTTATGCTGTTCTAAAAGCTCTCTAAACAAATTGTTACCAACACGTTTAAAATCAAAAGTAGATCGTCCCACTCGGTAATCTAATATTTTTTTATCATCAAGTAATACTACTTTTGTCTCTAAAGAACCGATGTCTACTCCACATGTCTTCAATTTTCAAGTCCCTTTTATATCTAATAATGGTAATTGGTAGAATGAAAATCAAAAATTAAATTTTGTGATATTATTTTACCGTAATAAAAATATGGAGATTAAAAGAGTAATAAAGAAAGCAAATGTCATTTGAAGTATATTTTTGATAATAGATTCTTTTGAAACTACACCTAAAAAGATTCCAAGTAAAATTATACAAACTAGAATCAAGCAAAATGAAATGATAAAAATGAAAAAATTAGCTGGTGAAACAAATAAAAAAGGAATTAAAGGTATCAATCCTCCTAAAAATGGTGAACCACCATTTATACAAGAAACAATTATACTAGCAAAATTTTCCGCTTTTTCCTGAAGAGTCCTATTTTTTTTTCCTCGGTTTCTCAATTTAATTTTTATCTTTGGACTGACATTTTTATTTATTTTTATCAACATAGCTTTTTCTATTTCTTCTAAGTCGACTGAATCCTCACCAATTTGATCTTCTTCCTCACTTGTGACTATTACCATTGCTTTTTTCAAATCTTCTTTAATTTTTTTTTGCTCAGCTTTCTCTGAAAGGTATGATCCAGTTAGACCTGACATAAACATAGATATACAACTCCCTAAACCTGTTAAAATAACAAGATGACTATCTATTGAAACTCGATAAGCAAAAAAACCTAGTAACACTCCTAAGACTGTTAACATTCCATCATAAAAATTGTTTACAAAATATCGTCTACCAATTGCCCATAAATTTGTTATTTTTGCGTATGTTCTAAACTTTTCGAGCATTTTAATTATTTTTGAAAACTATTGAGATTAACAACCTTCAATTATTCTAATGATATTTGATTTTTTAATATAATTAGTCAAGCACATTTTAATTTTTAGATACCAAGTAATATAGATATAATTAGAGTTACAATTCCAGCAGTAATTAAATGCAAAGCATATCTTAAACGTCCTCCTCCTGAAATTTGACCTAGAAAAACACCTAAATAAACAAGCAGACCAGTAAGTATAATGTAAGAGAAAATAAAATGCATTAAATTTAGCGATGCTCCGAAGAAGAAGGGAATTAAAGGAAGGGAACTTCCGAGAACTGGAGCACCGCCATCTACTAAGGATGCAATAATTGTGGCATATTTTTCAGCACGTTCTAATATTGATCTATTTTTTTTATTCTTTCCTTTCTTATATTTATCTTTTATATGTTTTAATTCCAACTGTTCACTCTCATCTTCAAAATCAGCCATAGCTTTTCTCATATCCAAGACTTTTTTCTTTCTTTCAGCTTCTTCCGAGAGAAAAGCACCCCACAAACCACTAATTCCTATTGCTAAAGCTGTTGCAAACCCTGTTATGAGTATATCTTTGGCTTCAAAGGTAGAGGGCTCAGCTAGAAATATTATAAAAATCCCACTTATAATTCCTGCACATGTTAAAGCACCATCAAAAGCATTGTTAAAGAACTTTCTTCTAGCAATAATTCCTAAATCAGATAATTTCGAATATTCCCGCCACTGTTGAATAGTTTGTTTAATTTTCATGTAGCTGTTCTTTCACCTTTCTTCCTATGTTTTTAAGTCTAAATCATATAGTTCTCAGCAGAATTAATACTTTAATACCAACTTTGTTTTAGAATTTATTTATAAATTAAATTAAGAATATATTAAAATTTCTCTAAATACTATAATTTTTATTGATTTATTTTTTAATATTATAACAGTGAATTAAATATTTAAATTGAGTTTTCATGAATAAGATTAAAGAAGAAATCATAGCCATGCTTATAGAACACTCTAGAATTATTTATTCTGTTCTCAGTAATATGGGCGTTTTTTATAATAGATGGGCTGAAGATTATGAAAAGAATAGAGCCTCACTTGAAAAGAAAAAAAGTAAGATGCAGTTATCTGAAGAAGATGCTGATACTATTAAGATTCAGTTGATTCAAAATTTTTCAGAGTCAGGAGCCGGATTAGGTGATTTTGTTGCCCTAATTTTAAAGATGGATAATGTAATCAACTATCCACTTGAATTTGTGGATATGTTACCTAAAATTCAATTAAATACTAAAAGCAACCAAGAGATAGTCAAGAGATATGAGAAATTGATCAATAAAACAATTGAAATGGCTGATGTATTAAAATCAACCATAAAAAGCCTAAGAGATAAACCAGATGTAGTATTTAAGAACACAACGACGATTCATGAAATTGAAAATGAAATTGATACAATATATAGGCAATTTCTTGAATATTTATATTCTAATGAAGATTTGGATATAAGAGTACTTTTACGATTACGGGATAGCATTGTACTGTTGGAACAGTTAGCAGATCGCATCCACGATATAGCTGATCTGATAAGGATTTTACTTTATCAATAATTTAATTTTTGTTTTTATATTCTTTATGATAAAAAAAAACAAGAAAGTTCGTATTTAATTACTTAAAATATCCTGAAATTTTTTCCGAAATTATGAAAGATCGAGGAGAAAATAGTTTTATTAAATTACCTAGATTTGCTGCTAGAGTATATGATAAAATGATGCAATTAGAGCCAATGAAGGTTCAGAGAATTCAAATTGCTGAAGAATTATTAACTTATATTACTAAAGGAAGATTGCTTGATGTTGGGACGGGACATGGACGATTATTAGTGGAAGTTAACAATAGAAATCCCAATATTGAACTATATGGGATCGATATTTCAGAAAAGATGATAGCTTTAGCAAAATCCAATCTTAAAGAAATTCCCATTACTTTACAACAAGGAAATATAATCTCTACTCAATTTAAAAATAATTTTTTTGATCTTATAACTTGTACAGGAAGTTTTTATCTCTGGAATTCTCCCGTTGAAGCCTTAAATGAGATTCACCGAATATTAAAACCTGAAAAATATGCAGTACTATTTGAATCTCATAAAGAGTATAATGATAAAGAATTGAAAGAAGGAATAAAATCAAACCTTCAAAATGAAAGCTTTTTCAACAGAAAAATGGTTCCATCCTTCTTGAAGAAACAACTAA
>JBHLPN010000104.1:0-9378 GCA_048939445.1 Promethearchaeota archaeon
AAGTTGGTCTTCAGAACGCGCATACCACCTATGAGCACCGTCATTTCGGGTGCGGTCAGAGTTAACAATTGCGCTTTATCAACGAGCATTTCCTCAGCGGATACTGCATATTTAGTCTTCTGATAATTACGAAAGCCATCCGCCTTGGGTTCTAAATAGGCGAAAGACTCTACGTCTGTTTGTTCTTGCGAGGCGTCCATTCGTCCCGGTGTGAAGGGAACCTTCACATCATAACCAGCATTTTTTGCTGCTTGCTCTACACCTGCGCAACCCGCCAGAACAATCAAGTCAGCAAGCGATATCTTCTTACCATCAGACTGTGCGTCATTAAATTCGGTCTGGATACTTTCCAGAATTTTGAGTACTTTCGCTAGCTGGACAGGTTGGTTAACCTCCCAATCCTTTTGTGGAGCAAGACGAATGCGAGCCCCGTTCGCACCACCCCGCTTGTCTGAACCACGGAATGTGGATGCTGACGCCCAAGCAGTCGAAACCAGTTCCGAAATAGACAGACTTGAAGCTAGGATCTTACCTTTGAGTGAATCAATGTCATTTTCATCAACTAGCTTATGATCGACGGCGGGGATGGGGTCCTGCCAAATGAGCTCTTCGTCAGGAACCTCTGGTCCTAGATAGCGAGAGCGCGGACCCATGTCTCGATGGGTCAGCTTGAACCAAGCCTTTGCGAATGCTAATGCAAATTCATCTGGATTTTCCATAAAGCGCCGTGAGATCTTCTCGTACTCGGGATCGAACCGAAGAGATAAGTCGGTGGTCAGCATAGATGGTGCATGACGTTTATCTGGTATATGAGCATCCGGTACGGTACCGGCTCCCGCACCACCCTTCGGTATCCACATATACGCACCAGCAGGACTCTTTGTCAATTCCCATTCATATTTGAACAGCATCCGAAAGAAATTGGAACTCCATTTCGTGGGAGTGGGGGTCCAGGTAACTTCTAGACCACTACTGATCGTATCAGCACCTTTGCCTGTGCCATAGCTACTTTTCCAACCTAGTCCCATATCTTCGATATCAGCCGCTTCAGGCTCGGGTCCTACATGTTTTGCATCACCGGCACCGTGGCACTTGCCGAATGAGTGTCCACCCGCGATTAGTGCTACAGTCTCCTCGTCATTCATCGCCATGCGTCCGAAGGACTCACGGATATCCTTTGCCGCCAAAACAGGATCAGGATTACCGCCTGGGCCTTCTGGATTGACGTAAATCAAACCCATCTGCACGGCTGCGAGTGGATTCTCGAGATCGGGTTTATCTTTATCTTCTGTGTGCCAGCGTTCATCACCCAGCCACTCCTCCTCAGAGCCCCAGTAGATATCCTTCTCTGGTTCCCAGATATCCTCACGCCCACCACCGAATCCGAAGGTTTTGAAACCCATAGATTCCAAGGCGACATTACCCGCAAGGATCATCAAGTCGGCCCAAGAAATTTTCCGACCATATTTTTTCTTAATTGGCCAAAGCAACCGACGTGCCTTGTCGAGGTTGACATTATCAGGCCAGCTGCTAAGAGGTGGAAAACGCTGATTTCCACTGCCACCTCCACCACGACCATCACCGACACGGTATGTACCGGCACTATGCCAAGCCATACGGATGAATAAAGGACCGTAATGACCGAAATCCGCTGGCCACCAGCTCTTAGAATCTGTCATAAGTTCAGCAAGATCCTTTTTAACAGCCTCCAAGTCTAGACTATTGAATTCTTTGGCGTAATTGAAATCCAGGCCCATTGGATTTGACTTCAAAGAGTGTTGGTGTAGTATATCGAGATTCAGCTGGTTTGGCCACCAATCTTGAATCGTCGTTCCACCACCTGCTGTTGGCTTCTTCATCATACCTTTTTTTTTATCTTTACTCATAATTTTCAATCCTTTTAATTTTCAGAATTTTTAATTATAGGTCTACAAAAAATCGGACTATTGATTTATTGTTTTAGTTTAGTTTTTATTTCTATCCATTATAATTTATTTAATCAATAATCATTTCTAAATAGGATTGTTTACTAAATGACTATGATTATTAAAAAAGGTTATCTTTTTATAATAAAAGCTATTTTTATATCATGGATTATATTTTGAAATATAACATAAACAAGTGATATTGATGGATGACGAAGAAGTGATTAATCTTTTTAGAGAAAAGGGATTTAAAGTCACAGTTCAACGATTAGCAATATGTAAATACGTGTTAGCTAGAGATGACCATCCATCAGCAGATCAAATATATCAAGCTTTAAAAATTGATTATCCTACAATTAGTTTAGGTACTGTTTATAAGACTCTACATTTAATGCAAGACTTAAACCTCATTCAAGAGTTAGGGTTTAAAGATGGATCTATAAGATATGATCCAGATATGGAACTACATATAAATATAGTATGTTCTAAGTGTGGAAAAATTCATGATTATAAACCTGAAAATGTTGAAAAATTATGGAGTGCGATTATATCAGGCCTAGGAATTAGACCGAAAGGGCAACGTATTGATATCTACTATGAATGCGATGATTGCAAAGAAGAGGAATCGAAATAAACCTATCTATAGTATTGACCTATATAATTAATAAATCTATGGATAACAATCATAATTTCGATTTTGTTTCTAGTGCAATTATTTTAGGTTGTGTTAATATGCATCGCTATAGCAGTTTCTATCCATATCATTTTAATTAAACCAAAAATCCAAAAAATATAAATCAATAATCTCTTCTTTTATGTTTTGTGTCAATAGAAAAGAATAGTGTGTACATAATCTAACAAAATTTGATAAAAAAGACATTAATTTGGTAAAAAAATATTTAAAAAACTATTACTTTTGAAAACTTTAGTCATAATGTTATTTTTGAATGTAGTAGGAAAGTTTAAGAAATTAAAGCTCTCTTATAGACTATATTAATTAAAATGCGAAAATTAAAAATAAAAAAAAAAGATAAGATTGATAACAATCGCAAAAACAGATTTTTACTAATTATTATTTACTTCTTATATTATATTATACTTTTTTGTAGATTTATAAAGACTTATCCATTAAAAGCGGAAATTTCCTCTTCTTCCTCTATTGTATGGATTAGGAGGAGCTTTCTCGGTTACTACAACATTACTAGCTTGTGGTCCTTTTTGACCTTCAACTACTTCAAATTCTACTTTGTCATTTTCATTTAAAGTCTTGTATTCATCATCTCTACCTGCTAATGCAGTGTAATGAACAAAAACATCGCTTCCTTCTTCAGAACTTATAAATCCATAGCCCTTACGGCCATTAAACCATTTTACTGTTCCTTTTACCAATTTTAAAACCAATTTTTTAATTCTAAATAAAAATTCTTTATTTCTAAAGAACTGATAAAAAAAAAGAATTCAAAGATAATAAATTTTGACTTTTTTGGGATTATGGGTATATATTCTTTAACTTTTTTTTACATCTTTTTAGTTATTATCAAGAACTAGACTTAATATTGAAAATGGTAGTAAAATTGACCATTATTTTAAATTAAGGTAAGGTAAGTAACAATATTATAATTAAACCAGTAATAGTAGTTAAAGATGTTATCTAAAAATCAAGACATATTCTACATCATCGGAATTATGTCACTTCTCGTAATACTTCTCACTCCTTATGGAATTGATATAGATATTGGACCAGGTCCTATTAGGCTTTTGGCAATTCTTTGGGAATATTTCGCTTTAGAAGTTATCAGATGGTTTACAGTTTTAATATATGTTCCATATTATTTTTTTCGGTTTATTACACTTTACTATGTCATGAGATATATTATGGGAATCTGCTCAAAGAAGAAGGTGATAATCATGTCTACTATATGTGAATTTATTCCGCTAACACTTTCAATTATTGGATTAATATTTCCTGATCCTACAGGAGAGCCATACATAAATACTGTAATTCCAATCCCTATTCTACTTTTATACAATTTGCTTCTTATTTTCGTATTTTCAAAGAGGAAATTGACCTCTACAGTATGAAATCACTCTAATTTAAAAAAATAATCCTTTTTTTATTTGATAAAGACTAAATTCTTTATAATAAATATTAAGTAAATTATATTGGAATAACTCATTGATTTTAACTAATAAGAATATTAAAATTTTTTCATGTCTAGCTCTAAATTTTATGATATAGTTAACATGGATGGAATAAGAATATCAATACCACAATCAAGTCATTTTAGTATAGGAACATCCCCTTATTATGCTCACCAGCACGGACTTGCAATTGATATTTATCCTAATCTCACATTGGAAAACATTGAAATCCTAAGCCCAGTCTCGGGAAAAATCCAACAAATCAAAAAGTTAAGAGCCCCTCAGGCTAATTTCTCAGAGGGAATTGATACAGATTATTTAATTTTACTTAGTAATCCTCTAAATTCTGAGGTTCTTTGGAAAATCATGCATGTTAATCCAAATGTTAACATAGGAGATAAGATTGAAGTAGGTGATCTTTTAGGAAAAACCCTTCGTAATGGATATTTTGCTTACTGGTCAAGTCCTCATTTGCATCTAGAAATAAGGCCAAACAATGATGCTATTCGTGCTAGAGGAGGAAAAAGTTTTTCTTTAGCCCTTGGAAAAAAATATATTTTAAAAGAATATTCCAAAGAAATAAATACAAACAAAATTCCTATCAAAATTCATTCCATTTATCCGGAGATTATTCTTGCATATTTACCTAAACATTTTTATCATAATATTTTTCATTTCTATGGAGTTAAAGCATTAGTTAACAATATAGAATGTTTTTTGGATGGAGGAATTCCCCACTATAAAATTGGAACAGTAATTTTTCAGAAAAAATACAATTCTAATAATTTATATCCCGTTTATATAGGACGTCAAATGATTGGAACTTTGCATGAAATCAATGGTCAATTTGGGTTTTTTAAATTCAATAATATTAAATTTTTCCTTAATAATAAAGAAATTAGGGGAGTCTCTCTCTATTTAGCTAATTCTTTTCCATTAATAAAGATAATTCCGTATAATAAAAACGAATTTTCTTTTATACCAAAATCAACTCAGTATTTAAGCATAATACCAGATAAACACCTTAAATAAAATAAAAATCGTTTGAGAATTCTTTTAAAGAATTCAAATTATTCTACTTTAAATTGTTAATTGATGCTTTTAGCACACTTTCGAATTTATCACAGATAAAATCGGCATCTTCTTTAGTAATATTGAGTGGAGGTTTTATTTTGATTAAGTTTCTCTTTAATAATTTTCCTGTACCACTGAGATAAGGCATACTAGGTCCGAAATATATATCTTGCCTTACTCCTTCATGAAGCATTTCTTCCATTAACTCAGTAAAAGGTTCTCTTGATTTTTGATCTTTAACCAGCTCAATTCCTATAAATAAACCTGGACCTCGAATATCACCAATATTCTCGTATTTTTCTTGTAGTTCTTTTAATCGCTTAGTGATTTGAATCCCTCTTTGTTCACAATTTTCTCCAATTTTTGCTCTTTCTATCACCATAATTGCGGCAAGTCCCGCTGTACATCCTATTGGTGCATTACAGAAGGTTGTGTGGTCTTCAGAGGGTCCAAATCTCTTTTTTATTTTGTTTGATACAATCATTGCTCCTAGTGGAAAACCTCCACCAATAGCCTTTGTAAAGCACATCATATCAGGTGAAACATCAATACTAAGTTCCTTTTCATATTTCTCTGTAAGAGTAAAAAATTTACCAGTTCTCCACACGCCTGTTTGAGATTCATCGTATATTATAAAGATCTTTTCTTCATCACAAACTTCCCTTAATTTAACGAGAAAATCTGGTGGAAATGGCACGTGCCCACCTGCCGCTTGCCAGGGTTCTAAAATCACTCCTGCTAATTTTCTTGAAGTTAGACCCATTAAATATTCTTTAACTAAGTTAAAACACTCGAGATTACATTGCGGATCTTTTTTACCATATAATCCATTTTTATAATTCCATAAACAGTGATAACAATATGGTTGTGGAACTCTTGTAAAAAAATCTACACCAAAAGGGCGAAATCTTGTTATTGTATGGAATGGTTGAGATGCTGTTATCATAGCTAATGTATTTCCATGATATCCACCTCGAAACGTTAGGAAATGATCTCCTGTTCTCGAGGCTATTAATGCAAATTTCACAGCGGCTTCAACTGCTAAACTTCCGCCTTCATTGTTAATGACAACTCTCCCTCCCTTCAATCGACCTGGACTTATCTCAGAAAGCTTGTTTATAAACTTTGCGCGAGAGGGAGATACACCTTCAGACTTTATATGAGTTAATCTTTTCATTTGTTCAGCTACAGCATAATTTACATCAGGATGGGCAAATCCTAATGCTAATGACCAAAATTGAGCAGTACAATCAAGTTTTTCAGAAATCTCTCCCGTTTTGTAATTCTTTACAACAATCCATGGAGAGCCTGGTTCCTTTGCTTCCAGTAAAATGTTTTCGTCATAATAATTATTTAATAAATGCTTATCAAATAATAATAATTCTTCTTCATTTATACCCGCCGAGATTGCACTTAGTTCCTCTTTGCTTAAAATTTGTGGATTAAAATCTACCATTTAAATTCACAGTCCTATAAATATAATTTAACTATTTATAATAGAACAAAAGATTAAAAGTTTTAATTCTTATAAACAAAAATTTTAAGTAACTTAATAATCAAATTATTTCATCCATCTTGAAAGGAATTCTTTTGCTTTCTTAACTGTGCTTGGACTACTACTACTCAATTGGCTCATTACGAATTCTAGAATTTTCTTTTTATCCTTAATTTCCTCAAAAAATTCACCGAAACTTTCTATGATATCTCCTTTAATTAAATCCTTTCGATTTGGATTATGTTGGGTTCCATTAATACTAAGTAGAACATTTGTAATTTCAGTTTTTAATTCTGGTTTAGCTTTAACAATTCTCCCAGCATATATACATAGTTTTCTAGCGACTATAACACTTTTGTCATCAATAAGTTTAAAATATTGATTAAAAATCTCTTCAAATTTTTGTTCTCTATCTATAGCTGTTAAATTTGAAATTGTGGAAATTGCAATTGATTTGTGATAAGCATTATTACTACCTAGTAGTTCAACAAAGAGATCCCACTCTGGATAAATTATCCTTGGATTTTTCTCACTTAAGATCTCTAAAGCAATAGCATTTGGATACCTCACTGAATCTTCTTTAGCCTTAATCCCATTTAATACTTGAGAGATATATCTCTTATCTTGTAAAACTCGCTTTATAATTTTTTCTGCTTGAATTTCGGCGGATTTTTTTGTTATGGACATAGTTAAGAAAATTCGAAATTGGTTAAAAATAATTAGATAGAGATGATATTAAAAGACGGTCACTGCTACAGAATAAATACTATGAAGATGTATGAATTTTTTAATAAAGTAAAAATTTGAAATAAAGACTTAGAAATATTTTAATATAAAAAAGAATATTTTCTTAATAATAATGATTTCAAATAAGACTGCTTTAATGATGAATGTAAGGGAAAAAGAACCCTTGGTTGAATTACTCGCAGTTTTATTATTATCTTGAGTGAAACAAATCCATATGATCTTTTTCTTTTAAATTTTCCATGGATTTGTTCGCTTGGTGATAAACTTTAATTGAAAGAGATCATAGGTGATTGATCGCTCAAATAAGAAATCATATTATAATAAAAAGGGAAAATACACCAAAAATGTGTTAAAAAATATGTATAATCCACAATTAATTGAAAAGAAATGGCAAGATAAATGGGAGCAAGCAAAAGTATTCGAAGCAAATCCAGATCCAAAGAAAAGTAAAATTTTTATAACTTCCCCATATCCGTATGCTTCAGGACCCTTACATATAGGTCATGGAAGAAGTTTTGTTAATGGTGATGTATTTGCTCGATATTATAGAGCCAAAGGTCATAATGTCTTGTATCCTATGGCATTTCATATAACTGGCACCCCTGTATTAGCAATTTCTTCGTCTATAGAAAGAAAAGATCGATTGATCATCACAAGAATGAGAGAATATGTAAAACTACATACAGAAGATCAGCAAGAAGTAGAAAAAATTGTAGAAAGTTTTATAGATCCATGGAACGTTGTTAATTATTTTTCTAATACAATAAAGATTGATTTTAAGTCAATTGGTATGAGTTTGGATTGGAGAAGAGAGTTTACTACTGGAGATAAAATCTACAATAAATTTATTGAATGGCAGTATTATCATTTGAAAGATAAGGGATATATTGAAAAAGGGGAATATCCAATTCTATATTGTCCTCAAGACAAAAACGCCGTCGGTGAAGACGACATTTCACGTGGGGATGAATTGGATCTTAGTATTAATGAATATATTTGTATAAAATTCCCATTTGAAGATGGATTTCTTGTTGCTTCCACATTAAGACCAGAAACTATATATGGAGTTACAAACATTTGGATTAAACCAGCAGGTAAGTATACAAAGGCTTATGTTAATAAAGAGATATGGTATATATCTGAGGAAGCAACATTCTTATTAGAAAGCCAAGGTAAGGATATTAAAATCTTGAATACTTTTAGCGGAGAAGAAATTATTGGGAAAATGGCATCAGATGTGTATGGATTTAAAGAAATCCCAATCTTGCCGGGTGATTTTGTTGATACTGGTACAGCAACTGGTGTAGTATATTCTGTTCCTGCTCATGCTCCATATGATTATATTGCATTAATTGACCTGCAAAAGGATAAAGAGTTAATTAAAAAATATAGCTTAGATGAAAGACAAATTGAATTAATTTATCCAATTAAAATAATTGATTTAAAAGGATTTAAAGACTTTCCTGCAAAAATATACTGTGAAGAATATGGTGCTCGTTCACAAAAAGATAAGGAAAATCTTGATCTAGCTACTAGTGAAAATTATAAAGACGAATATTATAATGGTGTGCTTAATGATAAATGTGGAAAATATCAAGGGATGAAAGTGAGTGATGCTGCTAAACAGGTTTCAAAAGATTTGATTGAAGAGGATAAAGCAGATATAATGTATATTCCAGTTACAAAAAACCTCAAATGTAGATGTGGGACTGAGATCATAGTTTCCATTCTTAAAGATCAGTGGTTTCTTAATTTTCAAGCAGGAGATTGGAAAAAGCAGGCATTCCAGTGCTTAAATAACTTGAGAATTGTCCCTAATAAGTATCGTTTAAATTTTGAAAATGTTTTTAATTGGCTAGAAAAAAGACCATGTGCTCGTAAACGAGGTTTAGGTACAAAATTACCTTTTAATAAAGAGTGGATAATAGAATCACTTAGTGATTCTACAATATACATGGCATTCTATACAATTTCTTATAAAATTAGAAAATATCA
>JBHLPN010000383.1:0-2941 GCA_048939445.1 Promethearchaeota archaeon
TCAATGATAGTTTGACCTTCCACATTAAATCCTTCTATAATTGAAGGATAAACCCCTTTAATCATAGCATCACACCCAGGACAGAAGGTGATAAGTTTTTTTACTCCAAGTGTCTTAAATTTTTTGTATAATTCTAATCCTTTTATCCTTGCTTCAATTTCGCCAAAATAAGAATGAACATAACCACCACAGCAATATTTCATTCCCCCTAATAAGGGTAAATTACCTAATAATTTTGTCTTGGCCAACTCTGGAAAACAATAGGGAATACCGCATCCCACATAAAACATCTTCTTGTTTTTTGGGGGTTTTTCATATTTACTCAATTCTCGTTGTTTTTCGACTGTATTAATTTCTAAAGCTATTGACATTAAATTATGAGGAATCTCTTCGGTTATAAGTCCTATACTTCTAACACCATTCTCACGATAATTTTTTAATCGTATTTCTCTTATAAGTGAATAAGGATTTGAACCTGTAGGACAAACTACATTACAATAAGAACAACTTGCACAATCTTTAATAATTTTTCGTGAAATTTTCGTCTCAATCATTTTAGAAATTTCTTCTTTAGCTCTTTCTGTAGATAACTGCAAAAATGGACACTGTTCAAGACACGTACCACATCGCTGGCAAGTTTTTTCATTATATATGTTAATCATCTCTAAAATTTTACACTTTATTTTTCATATATTAATAATTAAATAATAAAAACGAGTCTTTGGATTAATTTAATTTTATTGAATAAATTAAGCAAGTATAGAATCCTTTCAGAAATTCATGAAAATGCCTTTATTAAGAGATTTAGAAAAATTAAAAGAGAAAGAAAGGAAAAAGATTATACAAGAGTGTTTTTCTGAATATTGTTAGCTATTGGTTGAGTTTCTTATAAGTAACTAATAAAGATATTATTCTTCCCAATACATTTAAATAGTATGATTCGTATGATCATATTAGTATGATCATATTAGTATGATCATATCAATATGAATTCAAAAAGGTGATTAAAATAACTGAATTTCCTGGAAAAAAGGGTAAATTTTTTTTTGGCTCGGTAAAAGTTGGAGAACGAGGGCAAATTGTTATTCCCCTTAAGGCTAGAGAGACTTTTGGGATTGAAGCTAAAGATGATGTATATATTGCCGGTGAATTAAATAAAGGGTTAGGTTTAGCCAAAAAAATTGCTATTGATATAAAAGAGCTAGAAAAACATGAACATTATTTTGGTACTGCTAAAGTTGGTGAACGAGGACAGATTGTTATACCACAGGAAGCCCGAGAAACCTTCAAAATAAACTCTGGAGATTTACTTCTGGTATTTGGAGATATTAAAAAAGGAATTGCTTTTATGAAAGCGACGAAACTTAAAAATTTTGCTGTAAAGTTATTTCAAGCATTTTTAGGAGATTTCGAGGATATTCAGGAAAATAATAAAGGTGAGTTAAATGAAAAAGAATAAAAAACAATCAAATATCGATTTTAGATTTATGTCATTTTTCTTTAAAGTTCGTGATGTATTTCACCCTCCTATAGAAAAAATTAGAAAAGCCAATATTAGACAAGGAGATATTGTTTTAGATTATGGGTGTGGTTCTGGAAGTTATACAATCGCAGCTGCTGAAGAAGTAAAGCCAAATGGGAGAATATTTGCTGCGGATATTCATCCATTAGCACTTAAAAAGGTGAGTAAAAAATCAGAAAAAAGTGGTTATAATAATATTGAAACAATTCAAACAGATTGTGCTACTGGATTAGATAACGAAAGCATTGATGTAGTGATTTGCTTTGACGTTATTCATGATATACCTAATAAATATAATATATTAAAGGAATTTCATAGAGTCTTAAAACCTTCTTCAACACTTTCATTTGATGACCATCATTTGAAAGAAAATGAAATTATAGATTTCATAACTTCTGAGGGGCTATTCAAATTATCTGAAAAGAAGGATAAGCAATTCAATTTTATTAAAGCATAGGTAGAAACGAGGATGGAAGAAAAACCTAAATATGGATGGTATGTGAAAAATCTAATTATAGGATTTACCATAATTGGATTGCTGGGATTAACTGCTTTGATATATGGAATAATCAACCAAGGTTTATGGGGTATCATCCTCATTACTGGTGGAATTGCTCTGATATTTATATTTTTATGGCCTGGAATTGGTATGATTATGATGCACCTAATGTTATTACGAAAAATACCAAAAATAAATTTACTTACCAGAATGAAAGCATTAGATCAAATTGAAAATCCACAAGTATTAGATGTAGGGTGTGGAACAGGAAGAACAGCTATAAGAATTGCTAAAGCATTCAAGAATGGAGGACATTTATATGGTATTGACATCTATTCAAAATTAGCAATTCCAGGCAATACTTTAAATACTGTACAAAATAATGCTAGAATTGAAAAAGTGGAAGACAGAACAACTTTTCAATATGGCTCTGCCATAGATATCCCTTTCGAAAAAAATCGATTCGATGTTGTTAATGTTTCTTCTGTACTTCATGAAGTGCATGATCCAAACGATCAAGATAAAGCAATACAAGAGATTTACCGAGTTTTAAAACCTGGTGGATATCTTTACTTGAGTGAATGGAACCGAACCTCATGGCAACTAATAGCATTTAGTGGCTGGTGTTGCTTTGTTTTTAAACATAAAGATTACTGGAAGAAACTACTCAATGAAAATAATTTTAAAGATACAACTTATGAAAACATCACAGGTTTCGGGATTTTTACTGCGAGAAAATAAAATTTTTTGGAGTTTATATAAAACCAGAAAATTAAACATCAAGATTAAAACCAGAATTGATATTCAAAATAATTTATTACACAATTTACCTCAACAATTGTCATAATTATTCATAAAAAACAGGGTTCGTTATCCGAATAGATCATACTTTAAAAGAAATTGAACCATATAAAATATTT
>JBHLPN010000105.1:0-9332 GCA_048939445.1 Promethearchaeota archaeon
CGTGTTGTAACTTTTGATCCATGGGTTAATTATGAAATACATCCTGATCATGTTGTTGTTGGCAGAATGGCAGCAGAAGCAGCTGCTTTTGCAGCATTTCCTTTATTATATCCTGAACAACAAAAAGAGGGTTTGGAGCCATATAGTTGTACTGAAGTATGGTTCATGGGGCTTCTTGGTCATCAACCTAATTACTTTGTTGATATTTCCTCAACATTAGAAAAAAAAGTTAAAGCTGCTCTAAAATTTGAAGCAACACTTGAACTTTTAGCTCAAATATTTGCTCCTGATATTGATCCTGCGAATGTTTCCTCAGATGAATTAAAAAGGCTTACAAAATATGCAAATAGATTATTACGTTCCATTGCATCTACTATTGGAAAAAACGTTAATTTAAAGGTATCTGAAGCATTTTTTGTCCAGAAAATTTTACCTGGGCATTTTAATAATTTTCAACAATTAATATCAGAGATGTTAGGGAATCCTTCTGAACCCCCAAAAATATATTAAAAAAATATATAATATCTCACAAATCAGTGAATAAGATTATCTCTTTGGAAATTTTCCATGGTTTTGCAAGAATTCTCTATATGAATTAATTTTATCTAAAATTGCCCCAGTTAACTCGAGAGTTTCGAACACAGGCACATTTCTGTTTAAAAGCTTCAATTTGAATTTATACCGGCTCTTGTATTCTTCAAAACCCTCATTTATTTTTAACATAACACAATACATTGGTTTTATACAGATCTTTTTTGCTTTAGAAATATATCTTATAAATTCTCGGTTAAGATCCATATCTTTAAAGCCCATTTCTTCTAGTAATTCCTGAAAACCACCAAATCTTTCTGGATCTTTAATAAATACGATTGAGGAAATATTAGGATCTTTATCTAAAGCTAAGATCGTTCGATAATAAATATTCGGTTGTATACCGGCACTACCAAGATCTAGGGGATTTGTTACATTTGTATTTACATCTGGCAAAAATCTCTTCATTTTATTAATGGTTTTTTCTGTTAGACTAGGTATTCTTAAGTTATACTTTTCAAGTATATCAATCGCTTCAATAGTAGAACCTCCTCCAATTCCAATAATGCCTACATTGCGAGTATCTGGTAAATGAGTTAAATAAAAAGCTGAAGCTAAAGCAGTAAGTTCATTCGAATTGCCAACAATACAACTACCTGTTTGCTTCCCTACAGCTTTCCAAATTTCATTATTCCCAGCAAGACCACCAGTATGAGATAAAATTGCTTTTTTTGTTGCTTTTCCATAACCTGCTCTCCAAAGTATCACAGGTTTCCTATTTAAATTACATTCACTAACCATTTTCATAAAGTGTCTTCCTTGTTGTATGGATCTTAAGTTTTCAATGTACAATCCGATGATTTTTGTGTAATCATCATAAAGAAAGTATTCTAAAAATTCTGCGGGAGAAAGATCTAAAGCATTTCCAATCGATATAAATTTAGAAACATAAAGACCATAAGAAACTGCTAATTGAGCTAAGTTCTGAGCAATACCACCTGATTGGAAAACTCCACTAAAATTCCCTGCTTTTCTAGATTGTTCATAAGCAAAATATAATCCTCCTCCGGGATTGTAAATTCCTATACAATTAGGTCCTATTATTCTAACATCATATTGTTTAGCAATATCTAAAAGCTCTTTTTCTAAATTTTCATTTCCGACTTCACGGAATCCTGAAGCAAAAACGGTCGCAAATGGAACTTTCTTTTGACCAATTTCTTCCATTAGTTTAGGACATAATCGAGCAGGAACTGCCAAGATTACATAATCTATCGGTTCTGAAATCTCAAGAATAGAACTGTAGATCTTATATCCATACAAATCTTGACCAGCTAACCGTGGATTAAATAGATATATTGGCCCTTTAAACTTATTTTTCATACATCGAAGAAAAAAACCCCCACTACTAGGATCGCGACTCACTCCGATTATCCCTATAGACTTAGGAAAAAATAATTTGTCAAAATTAATATTTTGGGCAGATTCTATGGCACTCATATGTATACACTAAAATTAGATAAGTAAATTAAATAGAAGAATAAAAATCGACTAAAATATTTTATTAATAAGATCTCCCTAATATTTGACTTAATAAAGCAATATTATCAGTCATGATTCCATCAACACCTAATTCTATCAATTTTATCATTATATCTTTGTCATTAACTGTCCAAACATTAACTTTTAGACCATTTTCATGAGCATATTCTACAAAATCTCTATCAACCACCCGGTGATAGGGATGAATAGCATAGAATTCATTATCTATTGCTTTTTGTAAATATTTTTTAACCTTTCGTTTATATGTTAAGGGTTTAGGAATTAGATATCCTAATCTTAGCATTGGTTCAAGTTCTTTAATTTTTAACAATTCTTCGATTTCAAAACAACTAACTATTGAGCTTTCAAGAAGAGCAGACTTACTTAAGATATTTATTAAATCTTGTGTTAACCCCGAAGCTTTTATTTCTGGTTGTAGATTAATTTTTCCCTTAGTTGTTTTTATTAACTCTGATATTGTTGGAATTTTTTCACCCTCTCCAGCATTTAATTGTTTTAATTCTCTTAATGTCATCTGATTAACTAAACCATCATAACCAGTTGTATTTAGAGTATTTGAATCATGAATGACCACGATTTCACCATCCCTTGATAAGTGAAGATCAAATTCAATAAAATCCGCGTTTAATTCAATTGCTTTCCGAAAGGCTTTTAAAGTGTTAGGAGGGGCAATACTACTTGCTCCTTGATGTGCAATTATCAACATTTTTTTTTCATTATTCTTTGTGATGATAAGTTTCGCCAATTAGCTTGAAGTTTAATATACTTTAATATTAATGATTTATTAAATAATTCTAATAGTACTAAAAATAATTCTTTTGATTTATCAAGATCTCTCATTTTTTTTAATACTTACATTTTGATCAAATACTTAATTAAGGTTTTTAACAAAAATCTCATGGAACTTTTTGATAAACTCTTCTATGTGATCATCTAATTTGTTTAACTTTTATTAACGGTAAAACTAGAGGTTTATATATCCGTATTACTATAACAATTCTTCAAATAATGCGATAAATTTATAAAGGTTATACTTTTTTAATACTAACGTAAGTAAGAAATATCATTAGAAATAACAGAATATACCGACAAGTTTAAAAATTTAAATAAAAAGACCTGAGGAGATATCTCAAATTATGAGATTTTGCGAAGAATGCGGAAATATGCTCGTCCCAAAGGACGGAAAGCTTTATTGTAAAGCCTGCGAGAAAGAGTTTAACTTAGATAGTTCAAAGCCAGAGGATTATAAAATAGTTAAGACGATAAGACATGATGAAAAAGAGAGTGCTCCTATTGTAGTAAAGGATGGTCTTAGAGGAGATAGAATTTCTGCGGATGATCGTAAAGCTTATGAAGAAATGTTTGATATTTCAGAAGCTGATGGATATTAATAAAGACTATTCTTGAAATTTAGGATTAAATCACTTATTCTTCCTTGTTCTCATCTAATTGAAATTTTTGAAGAATTCAAATTTTTAAAGTTTTAAATTGTTTAGAGTTTAATTAAATTATAATTAAAAAATTAATTTCAATAATTGAATAACTAAAAACACAAATGTAGATTTTTATGTCTGAAGAAAAAAAGACCCGCTTACGCGGTTTCGCAGGTATTGTGTCCAAACAAGTAGAACCGTTAAATGAAAATGAAAAGTTTAAACATGTGTTTAAAGATACTGAAGTGAAAGTGCTCTTAAATGCAAAGGATGGAAAATGGGCTGCATTATTGATTATCGATAAGGGGAAAATACATGTGGATGGTATCAAAAATGAACCAAAAGAAAATATAAAAAAGAAGAATGCTGGATGGGATGGCCTTTTACAAACAACGACTCCTATGTTTATGGAACTCCTTGGAAGTGAAAATCTTTCAATGGGTAAGGTTATTAGAAAGGTTTTAACAAGAAAAATTAGAATTAAGGGATTAAAACACGTATTAGTATTACTTAAATTATTTAATTTATAATTTAAGTTCGAATGTATTCGCTAAAAATACCATTCTCTCTTTTAATTTTTCATCATTTTCTTCGTTTTTTAGGGATTTAAGTATTACATCTTTATCCGTTTCGGATATTCGGTCATGGAATGATTCAAGAAATTCCCTTAAAAAGATAACTTTTTTGTAAGGATTCTTTTGAATTTTATTAATGTAATCTTCAATAATGTTATCAATAGAGGTTTTTACTTCTTTTTCTCTTGAAATAAATTGTACTTCAGTTCCTAAAAGCTCCTGTATCAGAGAATTATTATTTATAATTTCTCGAGTTATTTCTTTTAACAATTCATTTCTTGATAGAATCGATAAACTTGAGATGTATTCTTTCATTTCTGTATTCTTATTTTCTATTGCTTTTATCATCTCAATTATTTTTTCCTTTTTTTCACTCTCCATACTTTCCATATTTCGTCTAAATTTTTAAATTTAACTGAAGATAATAGTTAATTAAAATATGCATGCTAAAGAGAAAGAAAAATTACGCAAATTCCAAGAGTTTATTAATTACGAGTTTAGAAAGGAAGAACTATTAGAGCATGCATTAACTACGCCACAATTGGGAAACATTATAGAAAAACCTAGTTATGAGTTTTTAGAAACATTAGGAGACTCCGTCATTAAAATTATATTTATTCTAAAACTGTACCGTATGGGTATAAAAGATTCAGGCGAAATTACAAAAATAAAGGCAAGTTTAGAAAGTGATGAAGCTCTAATAAAAGTAGCAAAACAAATTAATTTAGAAGAATTTATTTTTAAAACAGAAAAACAAAGAATAAAAGACACCCGTATTTTGGCAGATGTTTTTGAAGCAATATGTGGAGCCATATTTCTTGATTCAAATTATAATTTAAATTTAGTTGAACAGAAAGTAATTGATCCTTTTTATGATGATTTGGATCTTGTTATACAAAATTCAATTATTTCAAGTAAAAATGTTTTATTAGAAAATTTACAGGAAAGTTTCAAAACTTCTGTCGTTATTGATCTTGAATATGAAAAAAGCGGATTTGAGCACGATCCTATCTGGATAGCGAAGAATCCAAGGATATTAGAGAAAACTAACCAAATTGAATTAATAAAAATACCAAAAAAGTTAAAATCAAGTAAATTCAGAAATAAAAAAGATGCTGAAAAAGATATTTATGCTAAAATTTTAAAATATTTAGAACAGAAAGAAAAATTTTAAATTGAAAACGAAAATATCTCTTTCTTTACGATGATGTAATTTTTATTAAAAAAAAATAAAGGAGATTAATTCTTCTAATAATATAGAACCTCAATTTTTATAAAATTTTCATAACTATACAAATTTGATTGTCTGAAAAAGTTTATTATAGCAATTCGATATAATAAAGTTAAATTATCATTAAAGAAGAATAAAAGGTTACTAAAAAGAAGAAATAAATAGAAGTGAGATAATTTTAAATGCCTAAATCATCATCAATAGAAAAGACTCCTTTAATGGCACAATTCGAAGAAGAAACGGGAAAACTAGCAGTTTGGAAAGGTGAACCTTCAAAAGAGTTTAAAAAATGGAAAAAGAAGAAGAAGCAAGAAGATATAAAGCAAATGAAAGAAGATATTTTATCCCAATCTCGTATTGAAAAGAAGAAAATGAGAAAAGAAGTTAAAGAAGATAAAGTCGCCGGGAAGGATTATGACCATTTAATTGTAGTGGAAAATCTCCACAAAACATATTTGCTTGGCACAACCGCAGTGGCAGCATTAAGGGGTGTTGACTTAACAATAGACAATGGAGATTTTGTTGATATTATGGGTCCTTCTGGTTCAGGCAAAACGACACTTTTGAACTTAATCGGTGGTTTAGATACTCCAACCCGCGGAAAAATCTTTTTAGAGGGCAGGAACATCTCAATGCTTTCTGATAATGATCTTGCAGAAATTCGAAGAGAAAGAATAGGATTTGTATTTCAATTCTATAACTTACTCCCTCAGATGACTGCTATGGAAAATGTTATGGTACCTTTACATTTTTCAGGTAAATTAAGTCGCCGGGGTAAAAGAAAAAAAGCTATGGATCTCTTGAGACTAGTTGGATTAGATGAAAGGGCACATCATACACCTTCTGAACTGAGCGGAGGTGAACAGCAGAGAGTTGCCGTAGCCAGAGCTTTCGCGAATGATCCTGCTATTGTAATATTAGACGAACCCACTGGAGACCTCGACTCTAAAACTGGTGTTATGATATTAAACCTACTTAGAGATCTAAATAGAAGGGGAGCAACATTTATTGCAGTAAGCCACGATGCAGCTGTTTCAGAATTTGCCTCTAGAGTTTTTCACATGTTAGATGGGAAACTAACTCATGAAGGAAAAATAGGAGGTTTAAAGGAAACAGAAATAATGGAGCTTCAACGAAGAAAGGAAACAGAAATTAATAAAGAAAAATGCAAAAGTAAGATTTTCCAGTATCTTTTCGCAAACCAAGGTAAAATGCAGATTCCAATAAGTGAAATTAAAAGTAGCATTCCAAATCCTATAATTATGAATTTACCAGAGCACTTCAATGATATACTCCAGGAATTAATTGAAGAAAACAATTTTTTTGGCAGGATAGAGGGAGAGCTGTTGATTATGAATTAAGAATTATTAGTAGGTGTTAAATTAAAATCTAAAGCAATTTTAACCATATGACACATATCAAGCTTGTTTTTAAATACGCATTTCAAGATTTGCGTAAACAAAAAATTAGAACTCTTTTAGCTATTATTGGAATGTTAATTTCGATAGGACTTCTTACAGTAGTCTTATTCTTATCAGATTCTATTGCTGTGGGTTATGTAGACTATTTATCTATAGATTCTGGAAATCAAGATGCTGTTATCTCTGTAAGGCATTATAATGGAGAACCCAGCAATAGATCTTCATATTTTAATTATCATCCAATTATGAGCACAATTCAGAATACTTCTGATATGGTTGAGCATTTAATTCCAAGAATGGATATACAAGGGACTGTTAAGAGTACTATAACAGGTGAAAATAAAGGAGCTATAATCTCAGCTATCAACTTCTCTTTAGAAAATAGTATAAACTTTGGGGCTTTTGTAGATCCTATTCATAATTTACCACTTGATCTAGATAAATTACCTCTAAACCATTGTGCGATTTATTACGAATTCAACGATATTATTAAATATTCTGAAAATGACACCATTGAAATCAAAATGCGCTTAACACATGGAGATAAAACATTATATAGGACAATAAATTTCACGATAGATAAAATTTTTGATTTTAATTTAAAATGGCCTGCAGGTTATCGTAATAGGAATTTAATTATTGTTGATATTGATGCACTTTATCAATATTTCGGATTTGATGAATTTGAAGGAAAATGTAGTGATTTAATATTAACCTTCAAAGACAGCAGTAAACTCTATGATATTAGGAATTTTGACAGTTCCAAAATTATTGTAAAGAGTATCATTACTGATATTCAAATAGCGATAGGAATTAATGAGTATGATATCGATTTACCTAAATTAGATACATTAGGGTTTGCTGAATTTTTAAGTATGTTTATTGTTATTGTCTTTGTCTTTGTATCAATTGTGGCGATGATGATCTCTGGAGTTCTTATAAATGGGATATTAAAAACATCTGTAGAAGAAAGAATTAGAGAATTCGGAATTTTCAGGACTTTAGGCGCAAACAAAAAGTATAATTTGGCCATAGTATTAATGCAAGGTTTTTTATTATGTAATTTTGGAGCTATTTCTGGTATTATAACAGCATTTCTTCTTTCCAATTATGTAATAATACCTTTTGCAAATCTTGTAGTTTCACGGAGTTTGTTAGGTTTTGGGACTATACCTTTCTCTTTTACGTGGGGATCTATTTTTATATCATATATCATGGGTATTTGTGTAGGATTGATAGTCAGTATTGCTCCTGCATATAAAGTAATGCGGCTTCAACTAATTGAATCAATTCACCCTTACCGCCATGAAGATACTTTATATCACTTACAAAAAAAAGCTACAGTCAATTATAAATTAATACTAGTTGGAATAATATTAGCATTTAATGGAGGTTTTGTATTTTATGTGATTCCAAGAATCATGGTTTCAAGTGATATTACATTATTTGCTGGTACACTGATAGCAATTTTGCTAATATTTAATATTGGATTAACTCTTGCTGGATTGGGATTAATTCCTGTCATTATAAGGTTGATAATTGAATTATTTCGTCCCTTAGCCAGAAAATTGCATAATGTGATAAAAATTTTTGTTTTTCGATACCAGCGAAGAAATTCAAGTACAATTATTATATTTGCATTGTCTTTCTCGTTTGTCATTTTTACATCATCTCTTATTAATACTTTATCAGCACAAACATCTGCAATGGCCACATTGCGTATTGGCTCAGATCTAGTTATAGAAACTACGGGATGGGAAGAACCTGAAGAAATCCCAGGAGGATTTGGAGGAGGTGGTCCTTTCGGTTCAATGGTTAACGATAGAACATCTCCTAAAAATATGTTAGATTATACTAATTTGTTGACAGCTGATATTTCAATAAATCCGAATAGGATTTTAACCATTGAATTTGAAGAGGAATTACTGGTTATAGATGGAGTTGAGAGAGTATCATCTGTTTTGGCAAAACCTTATCAATTAACACAAATTTATGCTGAAGAAAATAAAGAATATATAGCAGAAATTGGTGATTATGCTGGATTGACAACACAAGAAATAACATTAATAGGAATTGATGAAGAATACCCTTTCACAGTAAAAAGTGAATATATCGAAATGACTTCGGGAGATATAGATTATTCTTTTAGCAATCTTTTTTACAACGATCAGTCATATACTTGCATTATTTCTGAAGCACTTTCAATAGCTATGAATTTATTGATTGGAGATAGGGTTCGTATAGTTATCCATAGAGGAGATGAATTGGAAGTATATCCTTTTCTAATTGTTGGAACTGCTAAAAGTATGCCCGGTTTTGGTCGAGAATTTGGAGCTTCTCAGATGCAGGCTTCAAGAGGAGGAGTATTAATCTCCCAAGAAACTTATATTGAAATTATGGATATCCCTCCAATTCCTTATTTAGACAGAATTTTCATTAAACTCCGAGAAGATAAGTTGAGGGATGCTTACAAAATTGAGGAGATAATTGATGAAAATTACCAGTTTGATTATAATTATGATATAACTAATCTAATAAGAAGGGTTGCACAACAACAATCTGCTTTTTTTGTATTAGA
>JBHLPN010000384.1:0-2935 GCA_048939445.1 Promethearchaeota archaeon
TATTTTGGGTTAGATGAATGGGATAATTTAAGGAGAAAACAATATAATAGAAGATTTTTTGTTGTTGCACTTTATTCTGCATTTATTGGGGGATTAACACATCTCTTACTTGATCTCCCCGCACATGAAAGTATAGAGTTGTTTTTTCCAATAATAATACCATCTCCTGATATATTATTATTTTCGATTGTAGATTTTGGTCCTTTTAATATTGGTCCTTTACAAATCGACCGTAATTTAACAGTTTTTCAACTTATATGGATGATGGAAACAATAATTATGTTTGCTTTAACTCTTTATTTTCTTAGATACATCAAGAAACGTAAATTAATTAGTAAATGGTATGAAGAAACATGAAAAATTATAAAAAAAAAGAAATTAGAATTAGGATTTTTTCTTTGATTTCTTAAAGATAAATATCATTGTAATAATTGTAATGCCTAGCATAAATAATGATGGTAGAAATTACGAATTTCTGGTAAGAAATGGAACGAAATTGAAAAAAAGGAGACCCTATCTCTAATTTGATATAATTTCTCTTAACTTATTTTGACAGGATAAAAAGTTGTAGCTAAATATTATATAATTGCTTAGGATAATATTAATATGAATGTAATAAATCTATTTGGACAATTCATGAAATTAAGCAAACAAAAGATCAATTTTCTAACTCTTATTTTTTTTTTCATATTTTCAAGTTTAAATCTAAGAGTTAATTGTAATGAAGATACCTGGACATATACTTGGACAAATCATCATGACTTTAGCAATGATATAGATATTGATTCTAAAGATTCAATATACGTTGTAGGAAAGACAATTCACAGTAATGATGATCATGATATTTGCCTTCTAAAATATAACAAATCTGGTGATTTAATATGGAACCAAATATGGAATCAAGAGGGTGATCAATCAGGGAGGGCTCTAGCAATAGATAAATACGATAATGTCTATATTGTGGGAACCACTAATTATTATAAAGATGTTATTGTAATTAAGTGTGATTCTGAGTTAAATCCATTATGGAATCTTACATTAGATGGATTTAAGGACCCTATACCTAGTTTGTCAATTGAAATTGATTCTTTAGATAATATTTATATTGCTTCTTATACCCCAAATTATGATATCTTTCTAGTCAAATTTAATAGTTCTGGGTCTCAATTATGGAATTCTACATGGGGAACCTTAGAACACATCGAATTTATTGATATGGCTATTGATAATTTAGATAACATTTATGTATTAGGAAGATCAGAAAACTTTTATGCTTCATATCTAGTGAAGTTTAATTCCTTTATCTTATTGAAATATGGAATACTACAACCTATGATTATGAGTCCAGTCCCCGAAGGTTGGCGATAGACTTCGAGAACAATATTATTTGTGTTACTAGTAAACAACTGCAAAAAATTAATAGTTCTGGAGATTTAATATGGGCTCTCAATTTGACCAAATACTCCGTGGGATTAGAATTGGCTGTAGACACATACGGAAATATATATTTTGCTGAAACTCGTATGAGTGAATGCCCACCTATTGATCATTTTCTTTTTGATGGCATTTTCTCATATATGACCTGTTTTGCCATTTTTACTAAGAAATTTAGTAGTACTGGCGAATTTCTTTGGGAAAAAAGGTGCACTGGGTGCAGTTCCAATAGTGCAAGCGGTATTGCTTTTGATTCTATGAATAATGTTTATATTTGTGGTGTTTTATTAATTGATAGTCTAGGTCATATTAGAAATGATTTTATTTTGTTTAAAAATCCCGTTAATGTCCCAGGAATTTGTATTCCTATTTATTATGATTTAATTATTGTAATAGCCACTGCTGCTAGTTTAGCTATTATTATTCCAACTTTTAAGTATTTAAAAAAAAGAAAATTGAGAAAGGACAAATGATTGATGTTTCTATAAAGTAACATAATCTAATTAGTAAATAGTATAGATTCTTTTTTCTAATATCTTGAATTGTTTGGATATTTATGTTAAGAGAATTTCTAAGGTAAATCTTTTAATTGATTTTAAGGTTTAGATTTATGAAAACTAATGTCAGATATAAGGAATAATTCAAGTTTAATAAGCCCAACAATAAAAAAACTTCAAGAAGGCATTAAAATTAACAAGAATAAGGCAATATCAGAATTTTGGAAAAGAATAGAAAAAATAGGAACACCCATTTTTGAAAAAATTGAAGGAGATAATAAATATAACCTTATCACCTTTTTGGTTCAAGAAGATGAAGAGGTAGAAAACATTGTTTGTTTCAGCACTTTTTTAACTGATGATATTAAAGAAGGTTTACTAGAAAGAATTAAAGGTACAAATGTATATTTTAAAACATATAAAGCTCCTAAAGGTATAAGGGATACATATCACCTTAGTAAAAATAATCCCTTCATCCCTAAAAATCCTGCAGAAAATCTTCTTAAATATGGGAATTTGGTTTTTATTGATCCTTTCAACTTCACACCAGAAGAATTCAAAATAGATGGATTTCAGCTTCCAATTAATCAATTTGAATCTCCAGATGCTCCTTTGCAACCTTATTATGGTAAGAGAATAAATATAATTTATGGAAAAGTACAGAGATTTACATCTAATAGTGAAATATTAAATATTAATCGGCAAGTTTTAGTTTATACTCCCCCAAATTATTCTAAAGATCATTCCGCTTATCCTTTTCTATTCCTATTTGATGGAATATTATTTGAAGAAAGCGCTAAAGTATCTTCTACTTTAGATAATCTCATTGCGGAAGAAAAAATTCCTCCTTTAGTAGCCGTTATGATAGAAAATTTCCTATCTACGAATGTTTCTCAAAGATCCAGTGAATTACCTCCTAATCCCAAATTTCTACATTATATAATTAAAGAATTATTACCATGGATCCATGAAAATTATAATATCACCTCAGATCCATCTCAATC
>JBHLPN010000385.1:0-2917 GCA_048939445.1 Promethearchaeota archaeon
TTCTTAATTTCTAAATCTTTCTTTTTTAATTCAATCTCTTTATCAATAATTTGCTCTTCTTTTTTTTTCAACTTTTTTGGGATTTTTTTTTCTTTCTCACCTTCAATTTTACTTTCTTTTCCTAAGATTTCTTCTTTAAGTTTTAAGACTTCTTCCTTCTTCTGAATGACTTTTTCTTCGATTTCTTTCTCTTTTTCTACTAATTCTAATTTTTTCTTCTTAATTTCTAATTCTTTCTTTTTAAGCTCAAATTCTTTATCTAATATTTCCGATTCTTCTTTTTCTAGGTATAATTCTTTTTCTTCCACTTCAGATGGCTCAATTTCTTCTTCTACAATTTCCTCAATTTTATCCAAAGAAACAATTGATTTCAAAATATAATCAATATTTTCTCTAATCTCTTCATTTTCAGGCATTTCAGAGACTTCTTTAGCATAATCAGTTAAAATTCTTGTCATTAATTTTGGAGATTTTGTACCTATAATTGTTAAAGCTTGGATGACTTTTTCTACTACGAAATCTTTTTCATCATTTAATCTAACTAATATTGTTTTGATAAGAGATTCATCTTCGATATTAGTTTCTCCATCCGCCATATAAATTAATAACTGTAAAGCGGCTTCTCGAACATTTGGATCTTCTGAATTTACCAAATCTTCACTATATGGAAGAAAGAGATCACATTCTTTTTCACATATTGTTTTCAGGTGTAATAAAAACGTGAATCGTAGTACAGGATCTCGCTTCGACAAATGTTCTAATAAATATGGTATATCAATTACAAGATTCTCAATTAAAAAACGTAATACTGTACGTCCACCATGTAATGTTAAAAGAGTTTCTATTATATCTTCAAGCCTATCTAAAAATTGATTTTCTGTAGCATCTCCAATATAAAGTGCAATGATCTTTACTGCATCATCAAATCTTCCATCATTTACAAAATCCTTTATTTGATTAATTTCTATCGCTTCCTTCTCAGTATCATTCATATTACTCACATATTTTTTTTAATTCTTTTTAATATTATACCCAAATTACATAATAATCAGTATAAATTCGTGTTACAAAATTAAATATTAATCGTAAATCTCTAAATCTCAGCTTTGATTTAATCCCTTCTTCAGTGTAATTATTTGTTAAGAGACCTACGAATAAAACGATTTCTAAATTTTGATCTTTATCTATATGTAGATTTATTTCATCACAATATTGGGTTAAAGCATTAAGGTCTTCCCAAAAAGTATTCCAAAAATATTGATCGGCTTCGGAATTATTATCAATTAATGGTTCTTCTGATATCTTTGTTAATATGTCATAAGGAACTTGAAGAGAAATTTCTATATGTTTAGTGGGGATATAAGATAAATTTATTTCAGGAAAATAAAGCTCTGCATATAGCTGACAAATTCCATTCAATAATTCAAGACTAGGGATGTTCTCTCTATTTGCATTACAAAGTACATATTTCTCATCTAAAAATGCAATATGAATACGTTCCTCAAATTTGAATATTAAATAATTATCTATTTTAAGGTATTCAAATTTTTCACCCCTATTATGTATTCTATCATCAAAAATTTCAAAAACTTCTTCCCATTTATTAGAAGTGATGTATTTATTTAACTTACGATAATCTCCATGAAAGAAAACATCTAAAAAATCAATTAAATATAAATATGCATCATAGGGCCTATAAATAATAGTCTTGTTTCTAAAAAACCTTTCAATAACTCCCTTATGGACGCTATAGCAAAATTCCGGTAAATCTCCAATGCTTAAGCCACTCTTAATACGTAATTTCAAAAGATGCCTTTTATTGCACAGTCCTGCTAAGGTACATTGAATCCGGTCAATTTGACATTCATCAAAACACAACTTATCTATTCTTTTCCTTAAAATATCAATTAATTCTGTTTTAATTTTTGTATCAGATTCATTGTCCAAATACTTTATGATATGGTCGGGTGAAAGAGGCATCTTGTGAATTTCAATATAATTGTTTAATTTAGCTCTATAAAATTTAAATTAATAAAATCTAATATTTTTTATTATTCTCCAAAATAAATATAAATAAGGAATAAACCTTACATTCATTTAATTATAAAATATTATTAATTAATATTTCTTCTATTCTAATAAAAATAAACATCTCCAATCAGTTCAGTTAGGTTCAATAGAATATGTTGAGACAAATTCATATTTTTCTGGAATCAGAATTAGTATTTGTTAAGGATTTTGCAAGAGCATTCGGAACTGAAGAATTAAATAATGTAAAAAAGATCATACAAAAATATATTGATATGCCAATGCCAGGGAAAACCTTTCAGAGACCTGTTGCAAATTTTCAAATTTTTCATAGAGCATATGAGAATTTATATTTTCTATTTGTAACAGATATAGTTGATTCGCATCAATATATTGATGATATAATGAAAAAGATAATTAGGAAGTTTGAAGAAATATTTCCAAATCCTGAGGACGTTATAGAATCAAGTCCTTTGAAGGATGCATTTTGCGATTTCCTAAACCAAACTCAAAAAGAACTTCATTCAAAGATTGTTTTAATCGGTCCAACATTTGCAGGCAAAACAACCCTCTATAATATGCTAAAAAGTGGCGAAGAAAAAACATTAATGGATTTCGCAAAAGCCGCAACTCTTGAAATTGATGGGATATGTTTTGATTTATGGGATTTTCAATTGAAAGATAATTTTTCACTTTTATGGCCGAAATTTGTACGTGGTTCTGATTTAATAATTCTTATATTCAATCTAGCAAATTATAATTTACGGATAATCAACTATTTCTTAAATCTACATAAAATAGAGAGTAGTTCATCTAAGCTATTAATTATTGGAAATAAAAAGGATTTAGTAGAAGAAAAAGACATAAAAAGAATAAAAAATGAATTAAG
>JBHLPN010000386.1:0-2912 GCA_048939445.1 Promethearchaeota archaeon
AGTATTGTTTTACTAATTCTCTCTGTAATTCTTTTTTTTGTTAATATTCATCTGGCGGTCTCTTTTATAATCGGGGCAATTACATCTCTTTTAGCAAGCTATATAAGTATGGTTGCATCAACTTTATCAAATGTTAAAGTAACACAAGCATGCAAAAGTGATTTAAATAAAGCTTTGAAAATAGGATTTAATGCAGGAATGGTTATTGGTGTTTCAGTAATATCTATATCTTTATTGGGAATTAGTGTTTTATTTATTTCATTTAATTTTAATGTTCAAAATATTGTAGGTTTTGCATTTGGTGCATCTTTTTCAGCACTCTTTGCTCAATTAGGGGGAGGGATATATACAAAAGGTGCAGATATTGGAGCTGATTTAGTGGGTAAGTTAGAACATGGATTACCTGAAGATGATATAAGAAATCCTGCTGCTATAGCTGACAATGTAGGAGATAATGTAGGAGATTGTGCAGGTAGAGGGGCAGATCTTTATGAGTCTTCCTCAGCAAATAATATTGCAGCGATGATTATTGGAGTAACATTAACTGTAATTACAAATAACCCGTTATTCATTATTTTTTCCTTGATCTCAAGAGCTCTAGGCAACATTGCAGGTATATTGGGAGGTTTTTTTGTAAAAATTAAAGAAAAAGATAAATCTCCAATTGCGGCATTTGTTAGAGGGCTTAGCATTACAGCACTTGTTAATATCATATTTTTTTTTATATTAATATTGATTTGTTTTCAAACAGGTTGGTTATTTTTATTTTTTTCTTCGATTTTAGGGATAGGTTTAGGTTTGTCAACTTATTTTATTGTTGATTACTACACATCTTCAAGATATAGACCAGTCAAAAATATAATAAAAAGTTCAGAAACTGGAGCAGCTACCAACGTGATAAGTGGTTTTTCACTAGGATTAGAATCACCTACAATTCCAGTAATCTCATTTGTAGTGGGAATTATTATTAGTTTTTTCCTTGGTGAGCAATATGGTCTAGCAAACAGTTTAGATCCATACTTAGGAGGCGTATTTGGGATAACCGTAGCAACAATGGGTTTATTATCAATTACAACCATAATTTTAGCTTTTGATGGTTTTGGACCTGTATCTGATAATGCCGCAGGAATAGCCGAAATGTCACATCAGGGAGAAGAAGTACGATATAATTTGGATAAGTTAGATGCAGTTGGTAATACAACAAAAGCATTAGCAAAGGGTTTTGGTATTACTTGTGCGGCTTTGTCTGCGATAATATTATTTGAAGCCTATTTAGAAGAAATTAAGTCTATTGATGTTAATATCTATCATCCTATTGTTTTATGTGCACTATTAATAGGAGCAGTGATTCCATTTATTTTTTCAGCATTAGCAATTAGATCTGCCGGAGTAGCAGCATATGGGATGATTAAGGAAATCCAAAGACAATTTAAAGAAGATCCTGGAATACTTGAAAACAAGTCATTACCAGATTATGAAAAATGTATTGATAGTGGCACGAAAGTAGCTCTAAAGCAAATGATTTTTCCTGCATTACTACCTACATTGACTCCTATTATTCTTGGATTTCTATTTGGCCCTGTTGCTCTAGCTGCATTTTTAATATCTGGAACAATATCTGGAATAATTTTGGGATTTGTACTAAACACAGGTGGAGGTGCTCTAGATAATACAAAAAAGGCAATTGAGGGAGGACTTCTAGGAGGGAAAGGTTCTGATGCCCATGACGCTTCCATCATTGGTGATACATTCGGTGATCCTTTAAAAGATACTGCGGGTCCATCTCTCCATATCCTTATCAAAGTAATAAATACAGTTTCAATAGCTTTTGCTCCTATCTTTCTAGCTGTTGGACCATTAATCATATTATAAAAAAATTTCTAAAAAAGATAAAAAATATAATAAAACTCTATAATGGTGGTGAAATATAACGACAGATAATATTAAGTATGAATTAATTGAAATGCTTATAGAACATTCAAGAGCTATGTATTCTATAATCAGTGATATGGGTGTTTTTTATGTAACTTGGGCAGAAAACACAAGCTCTAATAAAGAGATATTAGAAAAAAAAGCAATAAAATTGAAATTTGACATAGAAAAAGCCACATCGATAAAAAATCAAATAATTAAAGATTTTTCTGAAATAGTAACATTAGGATCGGGAGAATTGGTTATTTTAATTCAGAAGATGGATAATATGTCAAATCTAGCTTTGAAATTTGTTGATTTATTAATGTACATTGAATTAACAAAAGTAGATTCCGAAATGAAAAGAATGTATCATAAATCTATCAATGAAATTTTAGAAATGGTAAAATTATTAAAGGAATCAATTAAATTATTGCGAGAAAATCCTAATAATATAATTTTTAATATAAATAAGATTCATGAGTTTGCCAACTCTACAGATAAGATATTCCATCAATTTTTGCATTATCTATATAAAGATAAAGATGTGGAACTTAGAAATTTATTAATAATTCGAGATAGTGTTATAACTTTAGAACAATTTGTTGATAAAATTAATCATATAGCAGAGATCCTTAGAGTTTTGCATTATGAATAAAGATATTATTGAAGGAAGTTGGCAAGGAACTCTCACTGTTGGAATGGTTAAATTAGGAATTACATTTATTCTAAAGAGAGACAATAATGGAAAAATTACCGTCAATTAATCCTACTCGAAAAGTGATAGTAAATAATATCACGTTTAAAAATAAACAATTTCAGATTGATTTAAATTCAATTGGAGGAAGATTTGATGGAATTTATCACCTTTCATCTCAAAAATTAAAACGGAAATGGTATCAAGGAGGTCAAGGTGTTTAATATATATGAATTTTATCCAAAACAGTATAAATCGTAGTTTTATAAATTTCATGAAAATCTTCTGGAGGGATAATCTGTTT
>JBHLPN010000106.1:0-1243 GCA_048939445.1 Promethearchaeota archaeon
TTCAAAATTAGCTATATTAGGAATATCTCTTACAATCATCATCTTCCTCGGTCTTTTCCCATCTCTAGCACTTGCATGCGGTAGACATCAATATTGGCCTAGTTGGTTTTGGTGGAAACAAAAAAGGCCCGAAACACTGGGTATGGATTCAAGTAAGATAGAGGAAATGTATGATTATATCAAAACAAACGAGATAAATCTTCATAGTGTGTTGATTGTTCGCAATGGATATATAGTAAACGAAGAATATCTAATGGATGGAACATACGAACGTATGGAACAAAAGAGTTATGATTGGCCTGGCCACGATCCATTTCTTCAACTTCGTGATGGCAGATTACATGCTGTTTGGAGTGTTACAAAATCTATTGTATCCCTGCTAACTGGAATCGCTATCGATATGGGACTTTTCGATTTAAACACAAAATTCTTCGATGTTTTCCCAGATAGGTGGGACTCTGATTATTATGGTGACGTAAGGAAAAAAGATATAACTGTAGAAAATCTGCTCTTACAAAACGCTGGCATTCAATGGAATGAGTGGGACCCGACATTGAATGAGGAATGGGCGGCTACTGATTTTAGTCTCGATTTCTATCTTCTGCAGCCAATGGCTTATACACCAGGAGAAGAGGATCCTTCGGCATGGACATATTCGAGTGGAAATGCAGAAATGCTATCCGTGATTATCGCAAATAAGGCTGGGATGACATTGGCAGATTTTGCTCGACATTATTTATTTAGACCACTAAAAATCCTAGACTGTGAATGGGACTGGTGGGGAGGATTTTCGGCGTGGGGAACAGGAGATCTAGCGATTAAATATCACGGTGGTTTCGGGCTTTTCATGACACATAGAGCGATGGCTCGCATTGGATTAATGTGCTTAAGAAATGGAAAGTGGAGAAGCAATTCCTGGTTTTTCTGGAGATGGGGAGAAAGACAAGTTGTTCCAGAAGAATGGATTGAAACTTCAACGAGTGGTCTAATAGATAGATTATTGTTTGGTTTGCCAATTCAGTATGGATATTTATGGTGGGTTACTCCTGATAAATATTATCAAGCTTTCGGGGCATTTACACAACGAATAATTGTAATTCCAGAATTTGATATTGTTGTGGTCTTCACTGCTGATGAAATAGATGATATGGTTTGGTCTGGTCCCATCGATAGTCTGCTTATTGATTTATTCATTATACCGGCTGTTGTACAGTAGAGAATATCAGTAACGGCGATAATTACA
>JBHLPN010000106.1:1343-9226 GCA_048939445.1 Promethearchaeota archaeon
GATTATTTTAACATATAACTTAATTTCATTTTATAACATATACAAGTTTTTGACCTTCTTGTTCTTCAAGGTTTAGCTCTCGTCTGATAGCATTTCGGATTAAATATCCTCCGACATGCAGGATCGAATCCTTGAGAATAGAGTCTTGGTCCATTGACGCATTACATGGATAAGCATGGTGAGCTTTGCTTATTCTTTCGTTTAAAGAAAGATATCCGCTCTTTCCATTCTTAAAATACTTTGCTTTTAATTGTTGGCAAACATAATAAGTGCTTCCACATGGCGCACTTTGAATGACACAAACATCTTCAATTGATTCCCCATCCTTACTTAATAGAAATGAGACGATTGGCTCTCCAACTTTAAAATAATCTATAAATTCATCGATATAATTATGTTTACTGGTTAAATGAAAGCCAATTTTGTTATATTCATTTAACTCCTTACTTAAAGAGCAGAAAGGTTTCGGAAAAGCTGCTTGAATACCATATTTTTCGAATTCTTCTAATACTTGAACTTGAAGTCCTGCAGGTACCCATTTAGGATCTTCTATTGGTACAATTACAGCTTTTATTCCACTATCTTTTAAATAATGAGGAAGACCAGAAAGTAAATCTTGGTGAATTCCTACAATCATTAAAAAATCAACTTGAGGGAGATTTTTAGGAAGATATTCTTCTGGCTCTTCAATAAATTCAGGAACATTTTCTCCTATTTTTTCATAATAATAGATTGAATTAGCAAAACACTTCACATACTCACGGCACTTATCACATTTAACATTTTGTTCTAAAACTTCACAAGCTTTACAGAATTCTTCGTTATTAATGAGATTACCTACGAACTTTTGAGTTAACATCTCCGTCTCTGGTTCAATGCCGTATAGTACTCCTAGTTTATATGGTTTCTCAATCAACATTAATATGAAATAAATAAACGTTTTTATTTGTATTTTTAATACTTCATAAAAAATATAATGATTTGGATGAACATGTTCAATTTTTTTTAACTTAATATTAAATTGTATTATTTGAAGGCAAACTGTTAATCTTTATATATTGCCATCGTAGTTTTACTTTCTCCCACTCTCACAGAAATTTTTTTATTACCATATATTTCTTTTAGTTTTACATGAATATATTTTGCTAAAAGCTCACTCGTTGTGGCTTGTAAGGGCAGAAAGAAAACATCTTCTCTGGGGAAAACATATCGTTTGTTAGATACTACGATTTCTATGGAATCCTTCTCTTCTAATATTTCTAATTCATTAGATCTCGTAGGAATTAAAATATAATGGTCCATAGATTTAACTATAGACATTAATTTTTCTTTTAGATCAATGAAATCTACAACAAAGTGATTTTCATCTAATTTATCACTTATTTCAACAGAAACATAATAATTATGCCCATGTAACCTTGAGCACTGATGTGGCTCTTTTAGAAAGTGAGAGGCACTAAACTTAATATCTGCTGACTCTAACTTTACTTTAAATCCCATATATAGATTGCCCCCTTTATTATTTTGTTTGCTTTTACCTTTTTTGAGTAGTAGAAGCTCTTTGGTATTTTTATATTTTATGTTTAAAAACAATAAATATGAAAGATTTTTTCATAAGAATATAGTATATAACATCAGTAAAATAATTTCTATAAAAAACAACCATTATCTTAAAATAAAAATGAGTTTTACTTTCTATGATAAATTTAGAGATGCCCATAACATGGAATACAAAAAATTAGCTATAACAGGAGCCAATGGATATTTAGGAAAACAAACAATAAAATCTGCAATTCAAAAGGGATGGCAAGTAGTAGGCATTGTTCGACGAGATGAAGCCGCTAAAGAGGTTGAAGCTTTGGGTGCTAATCCAATAATTATTAAGGATTTCAATATTAATTCTCTTAAAAATGCTTTAGTTGGTTGTAAAGCAGTTTTGCATTTTAGAGGTGTTGTTTGTGGCTCCAAAGAGCTTTTTAAAAAGATCAATATTGATGGAATGCGTGTTTTAGTTGATGCCTCTTATGAAGCAAAAGTTTCTAGAATTATTTTTCCTTCAGGTTTAGGAGTGGATAGATACGGGACTGAAGAATGGGCGAATGATGAATATTTTCATTCAAAAAATGAAGCTGAGCATATACTTAAGCAAGGAAAAGTCCCCTATATAATTTTTAGACCGTCTTATATCTTAGGACCTAATGATGAATTAATCCCAGAAATGATAAACCAAATTGGAAATGGCATTGTTCATGTTGCTGGGAATGGTAAAATTCCAATGCAACCTATTTATGTTAAGGATGCAGTTGAAGCCTTTTTAGCTGCTGCTGATGGTGTAGGAGATATTAATCAAATTTTCGATCTCGTTGGCCCAAAAGTTATAAATATGCTTGAATTAATCGAAATGGTTGTTCAAAATATGAGCGAATTAGGTTTTAATATACCATATCCTCGAATCAATACTATAAATTTTGAAGATGCTCCTGAACAATTAGGAATATGCAAAGAAATGATTGATGTAATGAGATGTGATATTACCTCAAATAGTAATATTGTTGCTAAAGCATTAGGTTATAAATTATCAGATCTAAATGAAGCTATAAAAGCAGCGATAATAGCAAAAATGTTACCCGAAACCAAAGAAAAAGGAGATAAAGCGATTGTATTATTATCTGGTGGGATAGACTCCGCTGTTGCTCTCTATTGGGCAAAAAATGAAGGGTATAATGTAATTGCTATCTCACTTAATTATAATTTACGACCAGAAAATGAAAAAAAAGCAGCATTAAAATTAACAGAAAAATTAGATATTAATCTGATTGAAATTGATATACCTTTTATAAAAGAATCAATCGATTTGCGCATAGAGGGACTTCCTGTGCCAAGCGCTGTTAACGCTCCAGAGGGATTTATACCTTCTCGTAACCTTGTGTTCTATTCTATTGCAGCATATTATGCTGAAGCTTATGGTTGTAAAGTGATACTTGGGGGACATCTAGCTCCTGATCCTGAAAAATTCCCGGATGCTGACCCTAAATTTTTTAAATCGCTTGAGAATCTTATTAATAAAGGAAAACATCGTAAAGATAAAACCAAAATAAACCTACTATTTCCATTAGCAAATATGACTAAATCAGAGGTTATTAATCTGGCTAAGAATTTAGATGTTCCATTACAATGGACATGGAGCTGTTATAGTAATGGAGGTGAGCCTTGTGGAAATTGCACATCTTGTCGCAATAGAAACGAAGCTTTTCAAAAATTGAACTATTCTGATTCCAAATTTTCTTTATAATTTTTATTATTTTATTGAAATTTTGTATATTAGAGTAAATTTATTAGAAGTCTTTATTATTTCTTATATATATGAATTTTCAAAAAACAAAAGACAATAGAGTTATATGATCGATACTGATGAGATATCTGAGAAGGAAACTTATCAAGACATCCTTGTTATATGTCCTACCTGCAAAATCAAAAAAGAATTGAATATTCCCTCAAAAATTATTAATCAAGCCCAACATTTGACCACTATTTCAATTCCATCAGGAGTTATTTGTGAACACGGTTTTCAAGCTTTTGTAGATAAAAATTTTATAGTCCGTGGATATCAAAAAGTTGATTTTGAATTCTCACATATGGAATTTTTCGAGAGTTCTGATGGAGTTGTGGCAGAACCAGATGATTCTGCCGTCCAACTTAGCTCACAACCATTATTCCAAGAAATTATTAAATTGTTAAGAAGTTTTGTGGATGATAAGGAAATTATAGGCTCTGGTATGTTTACTGTAGATGGACGCATATTGTATTCCTCCCTTCCAAGCAATACGCTATTTTCAATAATAAAAGAATTTGAAGTCAGAACTGAGAAGAAATTAAGTAGTTTAAAGAAAATGTATCTAGAATTAGAAAATAATCAAAAAATTTGCTCTAATTATATTGAGATACAAGGAATAAGATTTGCTTTAGTATTATTTTTCTCTCGAATCGTAAAGCTGGGAATGGGAAATTTGTATCTAAACGATTTAGTGAAAAATATAAGAAAATTGGAACGTTAGAATATCTTCTTATAACAATTTTCTAAATACTCATTTTTTGGATCAATTGAATAAATAGTTATAAATATGTCGGTAATTATGTGCTTTATAGAGTACCTATTTAAACCTTCACTACTAAAAAAATGGATCTTCAGAAAATAAGAACTAAAATGGTCAGGGACTTAAAACACCAAATTCTTGAATTTAACCAAAATAATTTTCAAATGACTGAGTTACCTAGTAAAAAAAATTCTGTTCTTAATATAGAGTTTGCTAAAAAACCTACTAAACTACCGAAAGAAGTAATTATTAAAATTTTTCGAACTAAAAACATTGCCAATGAAATTAATATACTGAATAGATTAAAAAACCAGAAGTTCCATGTTCCGAGTATTTTATTTTTTCGAAAACCTTATTTAATCCTTGAAAAAGTCGAAGGAACCAATTTATGTGATTTTATTAATGAAAATTTGAAAGGGAAACAAAAATTAGATGAATTGGATCCTGAGATAAAAAATCAGATTATCCTAAGCATAGAAAAACTTGCTGAATATCTTGCTCAAATGCATGTAAAAAATTTCGTTAGGAAAAGATATAAAGCAAAAAAGAAATATGTGCTATGTAAAGGGGATACAAGATTGAGAGATTTCATTTTTGATGACATCAACAATATTTTATATGCAGTAGATTTTGAGGATTCGTATGAAGGTAATCATATGGATGATTTGGCATGGATCTGTACTTCTCTTCTCGATACAGACCCAGGAATCTTTGAAATGGACGAACCCAATCATAAAATTGATCTTATAAATATTTTTTTGAGAAAATATTATCAGACTAATCCAAATTTTCCTTTTAATTTTAACTACTTGGCAGAAAAAATCATAGAAAAGTTAAATATTGTTATAGAAAGAAGAAATCTTCCTTTTGGTACTTTCAGTAAAGACAGATTTATTGAAGATATTTCTAAAGAGATTTAGTCTTTTTTTAGCCTTTCTAAAAATCAAAATTTAATAATATTAACACTATTATTTTATAAATAATTTAATAAAACTTATTTTAAAGGAGAAATTAAAATGAGTCTTACCGACGCAAAATCATCTTTAAAGAAAATAATGTCCATCATAGAAGAACTCAATGGATTAAATACTAATTCAATTCCGAAATTACAAACTCAACCTACCAATATCCTTGAGCATATAGAAAAACTAGAGAATGATAAGTCTAACAATTTAAGAAATATAGAGTCAAATGATGATGAAATAAATTCATTGAAAAATAAAATTTCCCAAAACCAGCGAGACATAACCTCATTAGAAGAAAATAATGCTGAATTAACAAATCAACGTCAAATTCTTTTGGATAAAATTCAAGCTAAACAAAACGAGTTAGATGAAACTCAAACAAAGATAACTGCAAAAAGAGAAGAATTAGCTACTCGTGCTAATCGATTAGACGAATTAGAAAAAAGAATTATTGAATTAAAAGATATTCAAGAAAAATTTGAGGTTAAAATGAATGAGCTCGAAACTAAACTTCAAGAAGAGTATAAAAAAAGAGAAACTTTTAGTAATTCGTTTGCTATCCGAGCAGCAGCTATGAAGTCTTTGATCAAAGCTGGATATATACAATCTGCACAATTAAAACTTATCCAATCATTACAACCTAATACCACACTTGATCTTAAGGCTATTGCTCAAGCTATGGGGTTAAGAGAAGATGTGGCTAGAAATATATTAACAAAAATGGTACATGCAAATGGACCTTTAGATTATGATGAGGTGGCGGGAACAGTAACACTAAAAGGGGAGGTAGATTTCTAATGAGTTCACAGGGAATTTTATCTTTGATTGAACAATTTGAAACTGCTTATGACACTTATTGGCAAGTTCTACAAAAACATAATGAAGAAGTTCTTTCTCAATTAAGAGAAGCATGGCGCTTTATGCAAGTTGAGCAAAAGGAAGAAGAAGGTATTAAAGAAAAATTATCTACTCAAAATTCTGAGTTAACAGAATTGAGGACAAAATCAGAAGAACTAAATAAAACTGTTGATGGGTTAAAGGTTAAAAAAGATGAGTTAACTTCGAAAATTTCTGAACTAACAAGTACATTAGAAACTTCGATTGATGACCTTAAAAGCCCTCAATTTGAACTAGATAATCTAATGAGTAAATTAGATGCAATAAATGAGAAAATCGCCACTAAGGATTCAGAAAAAACAGCATTAGATCAGAAAACTGTGGAAAATGAGAACCGAGAAGCAGAATTAAAAGAATCATATCAAAAGAAAATGAATGACTTAGATGCAAAAATTAATCAAATGCGACATCAAAACTTCTTCACCTCATTTTTAATCGAACATTCCGATGAAGAAATACATGAAGTGGATATAATAGCTACAATCATGGAGAAGGGTGAAGCTAAATTGGATGATTTAAAAAAGCTTCTTGATGTTCCTCCCATAATGGCAGTTAGAACCATAAAACAGCTTGCCGTTAAAGGAATTCTTAATCTCGATGAAAACAGTGGAAAGGTAACTTTACCTTAAAGAATTTTTATTTTTATTTTTCTAATTTTATTATCATGACTTCATAAATACGTACTCCAAATATCTTTTATATTTACATGACCATGAGTCACTTTGTGACCAAAAGTTTAAATATAATCATAATTTATGTATAATTAATGACCCTTGGTCACTAAATGAACATAAGTCAATAAATGAAAATAAGGTAAAATTATGAACTCATCAAATCAAGAAAAATTAAGTCCCTCTAAAATAAGAAGGGAAAGAGAAAAAGATCAAAGACGAAATGTTATTATCGATGCGGCAGAAAAGCTGTTTCTTTCTAAAGGATTTGAAAATACTACTATGAAGCAAATAGCAAATAAAGCTGAATTAGGTAAAGGGACATTATACAACTATTATAATTCAAAAGATGAATTATTTATTGCAATTGGATGTAAGGCATATAATCTGATAATTGATTATACTAAAGAATTTACAGAGAAGGAAATTCCAGGAATAAAGCAGCTTATGGCTGTAGGATATGCTTATTATGAGTATACAAAAAAATATCCAAATTATGCATCAATTTTTCATGAAATTGGAGTAAAACTGCCTAATATCTCAAATAAACCTAAGAAGGAACTTTCAGATATAGAAAAAGAATATATTAACTTAAGTAATACATATAGAGATACTTTCATAAAGATCCTAACTGATGCGGTAAAGATTAAAGCAATTCGAGCTGACAAACATCCAAATTTAATTGGATATGTTCTTTCTACTCTCACAAGGGGATTAATTGAAGACCTTTTACAGTCTAAAGATGTGGTAAAAAAGAAATTTGGTTTAGATCCTGACGATGTTGTTAATTTTGCCTTTGAAATGATAGGAGAAGGATTAAAACCAAGGGAATAAAAAAATAAGAGGTAAAAAAATTATGAGAAAAGTTTTAGTTGTTTATTATTCTCTCACAGGGAATACCAAAATGATTGCTGAAGCTATAGCAGAATCAATAGATTCAGATATTCTTGAATTAAAACCTGTAAAAGAACTTAACGCTGAAAGTGGGATGAAATACTTTTGGGGCGGGTTTCAAGCCACAATGAAAAAGAAACCTAAATTAGAAGAGTTTGATATCAATCCACTGGATTATGAATTAATTATTTTAGGAACTCCAGTTTGGGCTTGGACCATTTCTCCGCCTATTCGTTCATTCTTATCAAAGTTTAGGTTATCAGGAAAAATGGTTGCACTCTGGACATGTAGTGGTGGCGATGGTGTAAAAGCTATGAAACGATTCAAAGAGACTCTAAAAGACATAAAAATAGTTGGGGAAA
>JBHLPN010000387.1:0-2906 GCA_048939445.1 Promethearchaeota archaeon
AATAATAAAAAAAAAAGTAAATTGTGTTATTTCGTTTCAGCGAATTATTGTTAATTTCACTGTTTATTTTGGAGGAGCGAGTACAATTTCAATGCTTGAAACATTGTTATTTTGTCCATTTTCTCCTTCTAACTGTTCTGTGCTTAATTTGATGTCCTTATATTCTGTACCTTTTAAGAATCTATTTCTTAAGATCTCACATACATCAACAGCATGGGAAATAGCTCTACCACGAGCTTTAACGGTACATTCCTCGCCTTTATTAAGGATCATCATAGTGGCCATCACATAATTCATGGTGGGACGGCGGCCTACGAACACAGCATTTTCTTCTTTGCCTTTACTCATCTTTAATTTCCTCTTATGTTTTTTAATTTTTTAAAGTATTTTTTAAGTTTTTTGTTAATTTGCGTTTACGTATTACGTATTAAAGTTTTCTCGTAATTTTATTTTTAAATTACGGTAATAACATTTTCTTGAAATTTTGGAAATATTTTAAACTTTATTGTCTGATTAATAAAGAATCTGAATTATTTCTATCAATACCTCATCCAGATATTTTTAATAGTGCATAATTGAGTTTTAGATTCTGTTGATTGATCTAATTAAAATTTAAAAAAAAAAATTTAACTAAAGAATTATAGCCCTGACAGTTTAACTGCCATAAAGAAGAGAAACCAAGTGAGAAAAACTAGAATCAATGCAATAATAAGCCATCCAGAGTATCCTGCAAAATCAAGGTAAGGCAATAGAGGGGTCCATGCTAACAAATATTGGTCCATAAGGACAAATACTCCAAATGCCATCAACAAGAAGGTAAGTATTACCATAAATTTACTTGGTGGAGTCCATCCCATTTATTTTTCACCTTTTTCAAAATTCTATTGTTAATTTTTTTAGAATAAAATTTAGTATGTTATTATTTGATTTAAGATTTTATAAAGATAGCATTTTTTTTGCTTTATAAATATAAGAATTGAATTAGTTACTTTCAGTAAAATCAATTTCAATTTCTCTTACTGACTCATGACCTTTTGCATTAGGATTATAGATTAACCTTTGTTCTCCTTTATTTTTAGCTTTCCCCGCATCATCCTTTTTTACTATGTCCCAAATGATGCTTATAATAAGTAAAGCAGAGACAATAACCAAAAGTGGAATTAGTAATCCAGAATCTGTGAGTAGAATTTTAACCCACCCAATATAGGGTATTCTCCCGATAAAAACCCCAAGAATTCTGTTCTCTGGGACAGGCGCATCATCAATTGTGGGATTGGCATCTCCTTTAGTTCGAAAATACCAAGCACCATCAAACCATTTATCGACAACCCGATGAACGACAGGATCATTAGGAGGATATATCCAACCAGGTAAATCACGAGCGTCAAAAACAATTATATCACCTTCCTTTCCGCTGATGGTACCATTTTTTATTTGAGAAGGATCTTTGCCTTGTAAAAACAATAAATCTCCCTTCAACAAAGTTGGCTCCATTGAACCAGAAACTACTACAACCATGGGTGTTTGGGTATTTAGAGTAATTTGCAGAATGTAATAAATCAAAAAGGATCCTGAAAACGCAAAAATTATTAATATAACCGCAATAGCAATTTTCTTTTTTGAAGTTGATTGCTTATTCTTCAGTTTTTTCTTCTTAGAACCAGTTTTTAGATATTCTTTTTCCATAACAAAAAAACCAGTTATTCTATGGTCAATTCTAATAAAAAAATCAATATAAATTTTCTTAAAATTGTTTATGAAATTTAGGATATCATTAATTACCAATTTTGTAAAGAGGTATTGGATGGTTGGTGAAGAGTAACATTTTAAATTAAAATATCTAGTATTAAATTATTCAATTTGATTGAAAAAATGCATTCTTAATAGGGTTAAGAATTTTAAAATGTCTAAGAGAAGTCAATCATTTGACGTTCGAAATAAAAGTTATAGTGATATTCAAAATATTATAGAAAATATATTAAGAAAAAATTTGTCTCTTTCAATTAAGACAAAAAAGTTGGGAAACTATTTACTCAGAATAAGCTATTTTGATAATGACACTGATCAAGACCAACAAAAAGATAATAGAATTACTATTTTACAAGATCCTGAAAAAAGAGTATATATCCAAATTAACGGGAACTTAACAGATACTCAAGTTAGACAAATATGGAGAGATTTTGAAAAGAATTCAAATATCTCAATGTTTATGGGGAAAATTGACAAAACTAAACCTTCAAAAGAAAATGTTATTCAAAATATCAAACAATCAATTAATTTAAAAGGGTATCTTGTTACAAATGAAGATATTCGAACATTTCTAGAGAACTTTATTGAAAAGTTTAATAGGTTACCTGAGGAAAGTGAATATCATTCAATCGTTCAAGGTTATATTGTAATGATGAATGAAAGATATTTGAAAGAAAAGGCAGGAACATCAATTAAAAGTGAATCATCATCAGAAAGTTTAGAATCTGTCTTAGACATTATAGATGATAACCTGTCCTCAGGTTCCTATAAAACTAATGTAGTAGTACTTGAAGATCCTGTTATACGTAGAAAATGCCCTAGTTGTGGAGATGAAGGAGCGATTCACGAAATACCAGATAAGAATATAATTTTAATGCATTCTCCTCGCATTTATGGCAAGAAGAAATACTGTGGTAAATGTGGGTTTGAATGGAAGTAGTGCTTAGTTAATTTTTTTGATCTTATTTAAGTTTCTGTGTATCTGTACGTTGGAAGCTTTTATCTAGAAGTTACTTAAAAATAGTTTTAAATAGTATTTTATACAAGATGATATCATATTATTATAATCTAAATAATTTGATTTGATAAATATGGAAGATTATGCGATTATTTATAATCCAGAAGCAGGTAAAGGGAAAGGGGCAAAGAAAGATATC
>JBHLPN010000107.1:0-9220 GCA_048939445.1 Promethearchaeota archaeon
GAAATAATGGAATAGAAGAAATTATTGAGCTAGAATATCTCAAGGAATTGACATATCTATATCTAGGATTTAATAAAATCACAGAAATTGAAAATATTGAACGCTTCAAACATATAAAAGCCCTAGATATAAAAAATGCTGACAGAATTTTTATTCCGATTTCTTTATTTGATGTAGATTCATATAATAAAGAAAATTTAGATGAATCAGCAAGCAGATTAGAAATTTTCAGAGATATTAAATTTATACCCAATAATTTTAAATCTGAATCGGTTTTAAAAGAATTAAATAGTGAAAATGACTACTTAAAACATTTTACTGATTCATCATGGATGCTGATGTTGAAAAGTAATGAATATGAGATATTTAGATTAAATAAAAATGGTTATATCAAATGGATTCAGAGAAGGAAAAAACATAAAATTAAGTAATTAGATTTAAAGAAAAATAAATTCCTTTATGATTTCAAACATTTTACTTATACTTTTATGTTATCTTTTTTTTTAAATATTATGTCATTACCTTTAGAAGGGAAAATTATATTAGATTTAACAAGAATGCTACCAGGACCATATTGCACCATGATATTGGCTGATCTTGGAGCAGAGGTTATCCGAATTGAAGATCCGCATTATCCATATGGACAACCCCCTCCATTCTATCAAAAAGGGAGATATCGAGAAAGCGCTTTTAATTCGATACTTAATAGGAATAAAAAAGCTATAACGCTTAACTTAAAAAAGGAAGAAGCCAGAGAAATTTTTTATAAAATGGTTAAAGAAGCTGATGTTGTTCTTGATACTTTTCGACCAAAAGTTACAAGTAAACTTAAGATTGATTATAAAACGTTAGCTTCGATAAATCCATCAATAATTTGCTGTTCTTTAACAGGTTATGGCCAATATGGTCCATATGAACAAATAGCAGGTCATGATCTCAATTATATTGGAATATGTGGGATTTTAGATTTAAATAGAAAAAGAATACCCATTGGTAATGAATCTCAAGACATGAAACCTATAAATCCTGGAGTTCAAGTTGCTGATATAGGAGGAGGATTAGTTTCAGCAATAGGGATTTTAGGTGCGATTATTGAAAGAGAAAACAATCCTGAAAGAAGAGGACAGTTTATTGATATTTCAATGACAGATTGTGTTTTTTCGTTTATGCCGCTTGTAGCTGCTTATCATTTTTCTAAGGATTTAAATGATGGTGTTAAAACACAAAATCCTCTACATGGAGATTTCCCTTTTTATAATGTTTACAAAACTAAAGATAATAAATATCTATCTCTCGGAATTGTCGAAGTGAAATTCTGGCGAGAATTATGTAAAGGTCTTGGTCGCGAAGATTTAATCTTAAAGCAATTTGCCCAGGGAGAAGAAAGGGAAAAAGTATTTGTTGAATTACAAAAAGAATTTTTAAGAAAAAATCAAAAAGAATGGATTGACATCTTTAAAAGTTTAGATGCTTGTGTCATGCCAGTAAACACTTTTGCTGAAGCATGTGTAGATCCTCAGATTATAGCTCGTAATATGGTCGTTAACCTAAATCATCCTAAATTTGGTGTAATTAAAAATATTAATTCTCCAATTAAATATTCAAGAACATCTTTAGAAATAAAAACTTTAGCCCCAAAACTTAGTCAACATACAAAGGAAATCCTTAGTAACCTTGGCTTTTCTGAAGAAAATATTCGAAACTTGAGGAAAAAAGGAATAATTTAACGCTTTATTATAATATTGGTAAACCAATAAATAATATCAATAAAATGATTAATAGCGAGACAAACGTAAACACGATTAGCATAATAAACATTGGCCAATCTTTTAATTGACCATAAAAACCTGCTGCGTTTATCGTAGAATAGATAGCCATACCAATAGCAATAAAGAATATTACTAAACCCCAAAATTGATTTATCAGCAATCCAATCCCTCCGATTATAAGCATAACAGCTGTTAAAAATTCAGCCCCTAAATGAAAAAATATTTGTGTTGGCTTGGTGTTAAGTTCTGGCACTTCTCTTTTTATTAATAATAATAACCACATACATAGCATTGCGATACCTATTATAATTGTATATACGGAAGCAATTAATTCAATTACTATTTTTTTCACCTTCAATTATTTGATTGAATTGAATTTCTTACATTAATATTAATTTATTCTTAAGCTTTAAAGATATTTGAAAATTAGTGATTATAAATAAATTTACTAATTTTCAATTTTGAAGTTATGAACGTAGATATAAAATTATATGAGAAAATTAAAGAATCAGGAATAGATTTAATTTTATCATTGCCCTGTATTTTAATAAAAGGTCTTTTGAAGCTTATTGATGAAAAAAATGAGATTCAACATATTCCAATAACGCGTGAAGAAGAAGGAGTAGGAATTGCTGCAGGTGCTTATTTGGGGGGGAGAATACCAGCCATATTGATGCAAAACTCTGGGTTAGGTAATTCAATAAATGCGATAAAATCTTTATTACAATTATATAATATTCCTGTTATATTTATAATGAGTCACAGAGGTGCTGAAGGAGAAAAAATTCTTGCTCAAATTCCAATGGGTCAACTTACACCAGATCTCTTAGATTTATTAAATATTAGAAAATTCATTATTGATTCAGTGGAGAAAATCAATGAGATAAAAATAGCGGTTAATTTTAGTAAAAACTCAAAAAATTCAGTTGGTATCCTTTTAAAAAGAAATCTATGGAGGACAAAACATGATAAGATATGATGCTATAAAAAAAATTACAGAATCATTAAACGATGAATTAATTGTTTGTAATCTAGGTGCACCCTCGAGAGAATTATTTAATATATTAGATCGAAAAGAGAATTTTTATATGCTAGGTTCAATGGGCTTATCTAGTTCCATCGCATTTGGCCTCGCAATTTCCAAACCTAGAAGAAAAGTTATTTGCATTGATGGTGATGGTTCTATTCTGATGAATCTTGGTAGTTTAAGCACAATAGCGAATAATAACCCAAATAATTTGACTCTAATAGTTATCGATAATTCTTCTTATGGATCTACTGGAGATCAAAAAACTTACACGAGTAGTAAAACTAGATTGGAAATAGTAGCTAAAGGCGCTGGATTTGACTCAATAACTGTTATTGACAAAGAAGAACAGATTATCTCGATGTTGAAACATTTAGAATTGGGATGTCATTTTGTCCTTATCAAAACTCAACCAGGAAATGCTCAAGTTGAAAATGTTCCATTACTCCCTGAAGAAATAAAGGAACGATTTAAAAAGGCAATTTCTTTAAAAAGTAAAAATGCTCTTTAAACTAATTGTTAACATCCCTCATTATAAATTTATTAACCATAATTTTAATTAAGAACACACTTATTATTTTTTTAGAAATAATTATTAAATTAGGAAAAGTTGAAATGACAGAGGATTTCAAAAAACCTGAAAATAATGAAGATTCGAATGAGGAAAACTTAGAAGTTGATTCTGAAAACGAAGATATTAAAGAAGAGAAACAATTAGAAAAAGTTAGTAAACCTGTTGTTATTAGAGCAGATGCTTATAAAACAATAATTTTATATGCAAGTAGATATGCAAATAAATCAATTCCTCCAGAAGAATGGAAAGAGATATACGGTATTTTAATTGGAAAATCTGATAAAGACTTTGTTTACGTGGAACGAGCTGAAGCCTTAACGTTTGGACATGCTACAGATGTTCAATTGGATGAGAGGCATTATGGATTTATTGAGGAAATACAAGAAAGACTTGATAAAGAGAAAATGGAGTATTATATAGTTGGGTGGTTCCATAGTCATCCAGGATTAAACTTATTTTTTTCTTATATAGATTTAATTAACCAATTAGGTTTTCAGCAGAATAATGATGATTTCTGTGGATTAGTATTTGATCACACACTTTTAGGAAAGAAGAAAGAAGAAATTATTAAAATGGAAGATGGCTCAGAACAAGCTATCACAAAATATGACACTGGCTTTGAAATCTATAGAATAACAGATGTAAATATGGATATTAATGATCCAAAATTTGATAATAATTATCATAAAGTTGATTATATTGTCGAAGGATTAAATAAATATTTTTTTGCAAATGTTTTATCTGAATTATCTGCATTGGTTACTGAAGGAAAACCTTTACAATCGGCATATAAGGAAGAGTTTTCCCAAGAGAAAAAAGCTCAACTAGCATCAGGACCACAATCAACCGAAAAGGAAGAATTAAATAATTATTCATCCAAGACAAGAAATATTTCAAATAAAGATTTATTGACTGAAATTCCAATGGGAGAAGATATTGCATTCGGTGTTGATGATTTTTTCTATGGTGAGATCGATAGGAAGAAAAAGCAAAAAGAAATGAAATTAAAAGAAGTAGCAGAACAAATGATTTATGAAGGAAACCAATCATTCAAGAATAAAGATTCATTCGCTGGAATTGAAAAATTTAGGCAAGGGATTGAAAAATATAAAGAGATTAAAGATTTCGAAAGAGTATTAGAATTGTTAAGGATTGTTTCACAAAAATGCATTTCACATGAACATCTAATTTTGGCAGGAGAATTTGCCGATGATTTATTCAAACTTGCTAAAAAACAAAATTATCGTTTTTATTTAGGAGTAGCTTATTATACTAAAGGTTATTTGCTATTAAAAAGGGGAGATAATGAAGTATTAGAAGATGCTCTACATAAAATTCAAGACGCTGCAGTAAATTTTGAAAAAGAAGGTGATTATGCAGGGGCCGGAATGTGTTTTAATAAAATTGGTTCAATATATCAATCAAGGCTTGATAAAATAGAAAATTCTTGTCTATTTTATTTAGCTGCAATAGAAAATTTCAATAAAGCAATTTTGAAAATGCATCCATTAAGAACAGATTTTTGGAATAAGCCGGATTTACTTATTCAAAAAATCGTGGAATTAAGAGATATAGTTGAAGAATTATTGCCCAATCTAGAAAATTTTAAATTAAAAGATAAAATCTACAAAGATCTCAAAAATCTAAGTTTTAATTTTTGAAATCAATTTTAGATTTTCAAATATTCTCTTTTTCTTAAACTAATATCCAAAAAAATTAAATTTTATAAATAACTATTTTGCATACTTCTTTTGGTGATTAAATACGCCTCGTCGTAAACAAAAAATTAAATATTCAAGAAAAATTGTTTGTAAACACCTTGAGCCAAAGGGTAATATCAGTAGCAGTCTTCAGCCTTTATGTTATTGTCCTGCTAGAGATCTAACTTTGGGATCTAAAGCCTATGTTTGTCAAGTATGTACGATTTATGATCCGGTTAAAGACAATCGTCGCTTTTCTGAAGTATATGACGAAAGTAAAAAGATAGCAGAGAAAAGAATTAAAGAGAGAGAAATAAAATTAGAGGATTTTGAAATTGCTGAAATAACATCTGAAGATGAAATTGATTTAACAATTGATGAATTTGAGGAAGAGGAAGAGGAAGCTCCATTAAAATTTGAAAAGAGAAAAGCAGGAAAAGCAGATATGGAAGATTCAGAAGAATTCGCAGAGGTTGAGTGTCCTTTCTGTGGGGAACTATTTGATGATCTTGCTTCTCACATTCGAAGTTGTGAATTTGCACCTGATGATGCTAGTATCGAAGATATTGTACCTTCGAAACCAAAGAAAAAACGAAGAAAAGTAAGTACAAAGTCAGAAGGAGGAGTTGAAAAGACTACAGAAAAACAAAAATGTCCTTATTGTGGAAAAGATTTCGTTCGTCTTGGACGTCATTTAAACTCTTGTCCAAAGAAACCTCCTGATGTTGATGATGTAGAGGATGAAAATTAACTTATATTGGATATTATCACTATTTTTTTTAAAGAAATTATCATTTTTTTAAAGAAGAAATACTTATTTAAATCAATTCAATTACTTTAAAATACTATCAATTTAGAGAAATAATGGATCAAATCTTCAAAAAAAAACTATTAATATGGTTTTTTTTATCCATTAATTTATTATTCGCTTTTGTAATTGGATTCACAATTCCTTTAATGGAATCAGATAGTCGTTTTAATCTTGGATTTGTTATGATTCCATTACTAATAATTCTTAATTATGTGTTCTTAGATAGATTTCATTATATTTTTAGACATGCAACTGAAGAAAAGGAGAATTCAAATGACGAACATGAGAAATGAAACGAAAAAAAAAAGGAACCTAGAAATTGTATTTAAAGGAAAAAAATATAGTTTTTCGATAAGAGCTTTAATTATGTTCCCTATAGGTTCAATAATATTAGCAGTTCTCATGATTCGGTTTTTAGAAATGAGAGAAAATTTTTGGTGGCAGGAAATTACTACTAAACATGCAGTTTTTATCTTGAATTTATGTTTTAATGTTGGTGCAGAAGCCTTGTTTTTACCACAATATTATTTCCCTTGGCATATTGATATTCCGGGTAGTGTCAGGACCTATATAAATCATGGATGTACATATATAACATCAATAAGCATTTTTATTGCAATAATTATTTGCACCCCTCACTCGCAAGATCCTAGAACAAAGGAGGATATTATTTGGAGAAAATTAAAAGATATCATTTTTACATTGACTATAATTTATATTTTCAATATTTTCCGAATAGCCATTCAAAACTATTTATATCACATTGGATTTGCTTGGAAACTTATACATGATTCCCTCGCTGTTTTATCTATTATTGTGGCTGTCCATATATTTACTTTTTTGTTATGCAACAATTATATTCCAGAATGGTATATCTCAATTTATTATTCGGCTAAGCTCATATATAATGGGATTAGAGCAAAACCGGACTCCCAAAAAACATATCCCAAAATTATTTTTAAATAGCATTTTTGAAATATAAAGAAATAACTAATAAGGGAAGGATAATTTAGAAGATAGAAAACAACCATTAAGTAATATTCACAGAGAAAAGAGATTATGCACACCAAGGAAGAGATTTATTATTGTCAACCAGTTTTTCGTCCACCCAGTGAAGCATTCTCATTGTTAATTCAAGTTACTGAAGGATGTAGTTATAATTGCGATTTTTGTATGTCAAATCTAGGTAAAAAATTCCTAATTAGAGAATTTAAAGATATAAAAAAAGATTTATATGTTGCCAAAAAAATGTTTGGACATAAGGTAAAAAAAATCTTTTTCCTCGATGGAAATGCTTTGGTGACTCCTACAGAAAAGTTAATTGAAATTATTAAATTTGCAAATGAGATTTTTCCAAATTTAGAACGTTGTGGTGTATATTCTCATTCTAAAGATATATTAAAAAAATCAGATGAGCAATTAAAAGCATTGTGTGAGGCAGGATTAAAAATTGCTTATATTGGTTTTGAATCTGGTTCTGATAAATTACTTGAAATGGTTCACAAACAAGCAACAAAATCAGATCATATTAAAGCTTCCAAGAAGTTAATGAAAGCAGGTATAACTTTGTCAGCAACACTAATAAATGGTCTTGGTGGCGCGAATAACAATGAAATTTCTGAAGAACATGCTTTAGAATCAGCTGATTTAGTCAATAAAATCTGTCCAGACGATAGTAGAGTTTGGTATATTGCATTTCTCACACTTATGGTACCTTCAGGAACAGAAATTTTTAAGAAAAAGATAAAAGGAGAATTTCAAGAAATGAGTTCAGCTGAAATTCTTCACGAGTTAAAAACTTTCATAAATCAAATAGATTTTCATAATAAGACTGCGAATTGTATATTCCGGAGTAATCACGCATCAAATTACTTACCCATCAAGGGTATTTTGGATAGAGAAAAGGAGAATATTTTAAGTACCATTAATTATGGAATTACTAATCAAGATATATTACGACCAGAGTTTTATAGGGGATTATAATCTTTTTTTAAGATTAAAACCTTGATTTTCTGAATATAATTTCTTGCGTTCCAGATCTAAAATCTTGTATTGGACTTTTAGGTTGCTCTTTTATAAGATTAATAAAACTAATTAATTGATTTTGGTTGATAAACATTTTTTTAGAAAGATCTGAAAGCGAAAGTTTATCAAATTCTTTTGAAACCTCTAGTAATCGATTCTCTATTAAATTCTGATAAGTTAGCAATACCAACATCTTCAGATTTGGGAAATTTTCAGATTTTATTTCTCTTACAAACTCTAAGATTTTTTCAGAAGCATTATGGTAACTTAATACCTTATAACAACTCAGAATCTCATACATTTTTTTGATAAATTTAAAATATTTATTTATATTAGTACTAATATCTCCTAAATTATATCTAATTAGATTGTGGTCAACATCATTCTTTAACATGGCTAATAATCTTGTAAAATTTTCAAGATTAGATTCATTGAGTTTTTCTTTTAATAGATTATTAAACCGGCGTTCATAAATCATTCTATGATTTGATAATTCTGATTGTATTTTTTTACTTAGATTATAAAATTCAATAAGCTCTTTTTTAATATTGAAGCTTTTTTGGTGTTCTTCAAGTAGTACTAAAGCAGATCTTAGTTTTTCTAAAGCTGAATGATAATCTCCATTCTTTACTTTTTTTATAATAAAGAATTTATAATAATTTAATTCATCAACAAGATCCTTTTTACCTTTAAAATATTCATTATTGTAATTGATGCCCATATCCACTCTTCTAAGATATCGGTGATATATATTCTTATTATTATACCCAAATACATTAGATACAAAAATTAAATTTAATATTTTGCCATTAATAAAACATTTGAATTATTATTGAGGAAGATTTTGAATACAGAAAGTAATCCTATGATTGAATGGAATATTCAGAATATTAGTTTATAAAAATATTGATTAAATGGATTTTGCGTAAAAAATAAAACTGATGAATTAGGGGTTTAATTGCTAAAGATTTAGGGAAAAAATTTGCTGAACTCTTTCTCAAGATTAAAAAACAAAAATTTAACAAGAACACAATAATATTTAATTGCGAGCTCCGCACAAAGGACACACATCTGCATCCCCTATTGGGTTGCCACAGTCTTTACATCTTCTAATTTCATCAATAATATCTCTTTCTTCACTCAATTCATATTTATCTTCTAATTCTTCAACTTTTCCCTTTGAAAAGATATTTCCTGGGCGATCTCCTGGCCAAATAATATTAACAATCATACCTAACACTATGAAAATTATAAAAATAACAATGAATAAAGTTAAATCTTCTCCCAAATTTTGCTGTAAAAATCCAATAGTTA
>JBHLPN010000388.1:0-2892 GCA_048939445.1 Promethearchaeota archaeon
TTTCTTTTTTGGCTGGTTTTGGTTTATTTATAATCTAAGACCAGGTATATGGGAAGAGGTGACTTTTAGAGGAATAATTTTAAATCATCAATTAAGAAAATCTTCACAAACTACGTCTATAATCCTTAACGGAGTTTTTTTTGGCTTGTTTCATCTAGGTAATTTATTATATGGGGTAGATTTATATAACACGATTATGCAAGTAATATATGCTAGCTGTATTGGGATTACCCTTGCTTATATTTATGTAAAAACAAAGAGTTTGCTTCCTTGTATATTAGGACATTATTTTTTTAACACTTTGGGACAGATTTTCTTTATGGGCAATTTTCCTAATATCATCAATAACTCGATATATATAATTTTTGGACTGGGAATATTTCCAATGATTATTGCAGTACTTATAACACATTTAATATTTAGGAGAAGTAGCTTAGAAACTTAAAATTTATAATACTTTTTTATTTTTACATTACTTTTTACTTTTATTTGTTAATTTAATTAAATATTATTAATTAATTACTTAATTTAATGAAACTTAATCACTTAAATCATTGTTCATTTAATTTTTCAATTAGAGATCAACAATTTAAATATCCTATGCATATTTTTAATGCATTTTCTAATACTCCTTTTTCAATTTTATCGAGAGTATCTGTATTTTGATGGTAAAAATGAACCATCTTTAGCATACTTAAACCTGTAATAGTACTAGCTTTTATTTTTGATTTTGAAAAACCAGTAGCATCAGTACCTCCACTCATTAAGCCTGCTATTTTTTCAAGAAAAGTACCTCCTCCTAAACTAGCAATCTTTGCTTTAACACCAACTAGTTCAGCCGCCTTGATGAGTTTTTGAACAACCTCTTCACTATGAATCGTTCTTGTTGTTGGTTCTTTATCTGAAAATGTAAGATAATTAGTACTTTGAATAGCATCCAAATTAATACATTCTGCATCATATTTTTTTAATTCTTCTAAGTGAGCTTCCACATAGCGGTAAGCACCCCTTAAAAACGCTTCCTCACAGCCAAATGATATTATTCTTATTTCTGTGTCTTTGGGTATTATTTCTTTATTATTTTTCAGATATCTTCCAATGCCTAAAATAACGGCAATAGCACTTAAGTTATCCACTGCCCCTGGAACCTTATTAGCCCTTTTACCTGGAGTTACAAAAAAAAATAATGCTACAATCGGTACAGCTCCAATTATTAATAACCAAATTACTAAATTAAAGAAAGATTGATATATTAGGGTAAGATCTAAGAAAAATGTGAAAGTGGAAAGAATTACAAAAATTAGAGATGCGAAAAACCAAAAAAACAGAATTCCAAAACCCCAAAAAATAATTACTTCATAGCCATACTTTAAATATCTTAGAAGATTAAATTGTAAAGCACTATCATGATGTCCAGAAAAAATGATGATTTTTTTAATTTCGTCTTTTGGCTTTATTTTACCTATAATATTTTGAGATTCTTTTTTCTTAAAAAGGGGATCTATAAACTCTTTATAATTAAAAAATTCCTCCCAAGCGATTAGTATTGCTAAAAATGATAAACTTGTTGCCAATATTGAAAATATATATACCCAAAATGAATCTAAAAGTAATTGAATTAAAAGAAATAAGCTAAATGATAACAAAACCATTAATAAATCTACTTTTATCCAACCCAATGCAGCTCTAGGATGACAGGTAAAAGGTTCAAAAATAACCTCATCACAAGTCTCTTTAAGTTCATTTTTTATAATTTCTGCACCTTTAGCTTCTTGAGGGCTACATGGCATTCGAGGACCACATTCATGAATTATATGTTGAATAATATTATACATATAATCAGAATCTTCTTTTGAAATTTCAATTTCCATATAACTCACCTTAAGTTAAAATTAAATGATAAAAATTTTATAATCTTAAAAACCTAATCATGAATTAATAGAATGAAAATAAATGAAGATCAATATGTATGCTTGAAATGCGGTTATAATATGATAAATTTTTATCCGGAATTCTGCCCATTTTGTGGAGCTTCTAATAAGAATTTCATTACAGCAGAAGAAGGATCTAGAAAATATAGAATTTTGGGCTTTAAAGTCAACAATAAGATAATTCGTTTAAATTCTTACCCAAGCATAGGACTTGAACATTCAGCATATTGTATAACATTCGAAGGCAAGAATATATGGATCGATTGTCCTTCTATTTTCAGTAAAGATTTAGAACCAATGGATAAAATCATTTTTACTCATAACCATTTCTTGGGAGCATCTAATTTATATAGAAGTTATTATACAGCATTTATTTGGATCCAAAAGGCGGATTCTGAACATTTAATTGCTAATAATTATCCATTTGATAAAAAATTTGAACAAAATTTTAAATTAATGGGGATTGAAGCTTTTCACATTGATGGACATACTCCAGGATTTACATTTTATATTTTTGAAAAAACTCTTTTTATTTGTGATTATTTAGTATTAAGAGATCAAAGATTCATCTTAAATCCATATGGTCCAATCCAACCAACAATGGAAGGTGCAATAAAATTAAGAGATTTGATTAAAAATAGAGAATTAGATGAAGTCTGTGGAGTTAACTATGTTATGGATTATCCTAAATGGAAAAAAAGATTTCTTAAGCTTATGAATTAATAAAATTCTTCTTTTTCTCAAGGATTTATATTTTTGATTTTGAATTTTTACAATTAAAACTTTCGTTAAAATTTTTATGTTGAATTAATGTATCTATTAATAGGAAAAAGATAAAATAATTTCTTTCTATAATGGCTGAAACGTTTAAGGTACTTGAGGTAGTATGTCCTACTTGTGGAGAAATGAAAAATATTAATGTCCCTGAGGCTATTTTCTCTCAAAAAAAGTTTGGTACTGT
>JBHLPN010000108.1:0-9181 GCA_048939445.1 Promethearchaeota archaeon
GAACATATTTCCGGGGAATAACCTATCGCATTTGCATATGGAATTAAATCTGTTGCCATTCTAGAGGAACCTAACATAGCACTATGGTTTTCTGGGAAATAAACTTTAAAATCTAAACTTCGTAGGATTTCTGCTGGACCAACACTTGAACACCAGGCAACTTTCTTATTTTTACTTTTAGAGGCATGATCTAACTCATGATAATAATCAGACATAATTACGTTTAACTCTTTTGTAGCCTCAATTTTCTTTCTAAGCATTAACCATACCTCATAATTTAAAATAATTAATAAAGAGAATTTAATTCAATCTACATTTACTTCTAGAATAAGAGCAGCACCCGTATCTCCCGCAGCACACCCATCTGCTAAACCATATCCACCACCCTTTTCTACTAATTCTTCTATTAATTCGATGATAATTCTCATCATTGTCGGTGCCTGAGGATGACCATAAATAAGGGAACTTCCGTAGTTGTTCATATCTCCCCATTCGATATCCATCTCTCTACAGAAATAGATATCATTAACTGCAAATGGATTATGGGTTTTAATAACAGAAATATCTTTCATTGAAATATCTGCATTTTCTAGTGCTTTCTTAGCTGCTGGAACTATTGCCATAGCCATAAAGCCTTTCTTTGTTTTATGTTCCCCATAAGATATAATTCTAATGTCAACATCTTCCCTTTTCTTTAGTTTATCAGCTTTATCTTTTGTAGCTACAATAATACCGCAATTAGCATCTGCAGGATGAGTTTGAGTACCATAAGTAACTGTTCCCGCTGGAAGTACTGGTCTTAGCTTTGATAAACCCTCTATAGTTGTTGGATAAATACCTTCATCACCTTCTACAGTTGCTAGGACTTTTCGACCCGAGCGATCTTTAACCTCAATTGGTTCTATCATATATTTCTTTTGGAAAGCCCTATTATCTTTCAAAGCCTCTTGATATTGGTTATAACGCATCATCGTAAGTTCGTCTTGTTCTTCTTTGGTAATCCCTACTTCTTTAACGACATTCTCTGCGGTTTCAATCATTGCGTTTTTAGCATAAGGATCTCTACCAAAATTATCCCATACCCAGTTTTCTGCATCCAATGTACTCCCAGGTGCTTGAGGGTTCGGATAAACAAGATGAGGTCCATTAGAACATCGATCAGTGGTTATTGCAAGTATATTTTTATTTGTACCTGTTTCAATATTTTGAGCAGCAATTGATATCGTATTAGTTCCAGTAGCACATGCTTGACTGATCATAGGCCCAGTAACATGTTCCATCCCAATCATACTCGCTAACCAAGGTCCTCCATAGAAACAATAGAGTTGTGGAATAGTGATACCTAAAATTAGTTCATCAAAATCATTAGGAGAAATTTTTCTTTCATTTAAAAATCTGGTCGTTGTTTCTGCCGCAAATTTTACTGCATGGAGATTCTGAAAACTCATTTGCCACCTACTAAAAGGTGTTGACCAATATTGTCCATAGGGTATGTAAGCTTTCTTAAAAGACATTTTTTAATAACCTATTTTATTTCTTAAATGTTGTTTTGATAATTTCTTATTCATTATTAATTTGTTTATTAAATCGTTCTCTTAATCTTCGATGAACTACTTTTCCTGAACCAGTTCGAGGCATCTCTTCCGATTTTATGAATAAAAATTGTTTTGGAATCTTAAATCTAGCTAATTTATCTGCACAATATTGATGCATTTCTTGATTAAATTCATCAGAAGATATTTCTTTATTTAATATGCAAACCGCTGTCACGCTTTCACCCCATTTGTAATCTTGTAAGCCAATTACAGCGCATTCTACAACTGAAGGATGTGATACTACAACTTTTTCAACTTCAGAAGGATAAACATGTTCTCCCCCAGTAATAATCATATTAGCTTTTCTATCTACAAGTGTATAAAAACCATCCTGATCTTTTTTGGCCATATCACCGGCACTAAAAAATTCTCCTTTAAAAGATTCCTTAGTCTTTTCTGGTAGCTTATAATATTTATCGAACATTTGTGGCCCACGAGAATATAATTCACCAATTTCTCCTAAAGGAACGGGATTACCTTTTTCATCTAAGAGTTTAATACAGTCTGTCCCAATGCATTCTTTTCCAATCGAACCCAGTTTATTCATTTGGTCTTCAGGTCTAAGGAGTGTTACAAGTCCTGCTTCTGTAGACCCGTAAGCTTCAAAAAGTTTTGTTTTATTAAAGAGATTCATTACATCTAACTTCATTTGTTTAGTTGCAGGAGCTGAAGAGGTTAGCAATGCAGTAACAGAACTAAGATCATATTTTTGCTTAACTTCCTCTGGAAGGCTCAATATTAGATTATAATGAGTAGGGATCATTGAAGTAAATGTTATTTTTTCCCGATCAATTATCTTTAAAACTTCCTCAGGATCAAATTTATACTCAATATGAATATACACGGGAGCTCCAAGGTAAGTAAAGACAAATGAATAAAATGTGGAGTTTACATGAGATAATGGCATTAATATCATTCCATAATCTTGAGGTGTGAATGAGAATTCTGTTTCGTTAATTAAGAAAAAGGCAACATAAGAACGATGTGAACGAATAACACCCTTTGGTTTCCCTGTAGTCCCTGATGTATAGAGTATAACCCACGTATCTTCTGGATTAACTTTTATAGAAGGATATGAATTTTCCCCTATTTCTATAATATCTTCAAAATATTTCCAACCCTCTGCCGGGTGATCAGATATAAGAACACGTTCTACTTCTTCAAATCCTAACTCTTTGGCTCGTTCCCAAATTTTTTCTGTAGCTTCCTGAAATCTGGATTCAACAAATAACCATTTTGCATCTGAATTATTAATTATAAAAGAGATATCATCTGGATGTAAACGAAAATTCAAGGGAACCACAATAAATCCCCCTTTAGCTGCTGCTACATAGATTTCCATAAATTCAATGCAATTGTTAGACAATATAGCTACCTTATCACCTTTTTTTATACCGCTCTCAAGGATTCCATTTGCAAGTTTATTAGTCCTTTCATTTAACTGTTTAAAGGTCAATTGTCTCTTTTTATCCTTTAGAGCAAGTTTATTTGGATATTTATTTGCATTAACATTAATAATTTCACCAATATTAAGCCAAGTCATTCTATAATCCTCCTTTTATACACATATTCATTTATATAAAAAATTTCTCTGTTGAAATGAGTCAGAACGATTTCAAAAATATTTTAATCTTATTTTAAACATCTAAATTATATAAAAAATTTTACCTTTTCCCATATTTATGGGAAATTTCGCTGGAAATCAGTTATAGTAAATTTAAATTGAAATGAATGTTTAATAACAGTTAAATTAATAATAAAACTGATTTAAAAATGAGTTTACAAGGATGTTTAGCAACTCGTAAGGACTGTTCTGGTTCAGGTAGAATTTTATCAATGAAAGAGGTCCTAGATATTTGTAAATCAACCAGCCAAGCAGCACCTTTAAAATCTTTATTTGTGGTTCTTCCTGAGGGAAAAGATTATTCGGGTGGAGTATATTTATATAAAAATAATGAGTTTACATTAGTTACAGATAAAGAAAAAACTCAATATTCAATGGAACTCTATCCAGAGTTGATTTGGAAAGAATCAATTGAGTTAGATGAATTAATCAAAGTAGGACTCATTTGGCAATACCTTTCATTAAAAGTGGAAAGTATGGGACTAGGAGTATCTCAACGTGCTAGATCTCCAAAAAAAATTAATAAACTAATTAATAGTGAACTTAATCAAAACTTTGCCTTTTTATATTCTGTCGCTGTTCGAGAAAGAGATCGAAGTGCTTTAATAGAAGATACATTAGAACCTCTTCCAAAAAAAAAGGAAAGTGGTATTATATTACTTGATACTCCAGAATGTTATAAAGATCGCGCAATTTATATGAATCAATATCAGGGTGTACCATTAGATACCGCTATATTTAAACAGAAGGATATCAAGACCCCAAATCATACCACTTTATATGAAATTTCTCAATTACTATGGGCTTGCCAGGGAGAAAATGATCATGCTACTCATGGAAACAGAGATGCCTTAGAAAAAAATGGATATGGTAGAGTTCATGCTTCTGGATGCGCAGGATATTCGGTGTATCCAATAGTTATTGTAGAGGATCTTGCTAACTTGGCTAAAGGTTCTTATATTTACAACCCTGTTGGATATTCAGCATTAAATAGATGGATAAGAGTAAATGATAGGATAATCTATGATCATTTCCTTCAAAAAATTACTTCAAATAGTTTTAAAGCAGAAATTGAAAAGATATTTGGAATTGATTTGATAAATTATGCAATTCTATTATGTATTGACAGAAAAAAGCCATGCTCAGGATTTATGCATAGTACTATCGGAAAAGCGTTTATGAGTACGAAATATTGGGCTGAAATTGAAGCAGGTATGGCACTAACAGGATTACAACTACAAGCTAATGCTTTAGGACTTCAATGGCAAAAAAATATTATTTCAAATCCAGATGATTCTAAATACTATAAACTATTCAATCTTGATCTTGCTAAACAAGTTATAAATAAAATGGCGCTTAATCTAGTTAATCAGGCAAAAAATGAGAGATTGTCGCTTAAAGGGAATTTAGTACCAATAGTCTTGTTTTTTCCTTCAAAATAAGTTTAAAAATTATTTTCATTTTATGGAAGGATTAATCTTGAATTTAGTCATGGTAAGTATAGTATTATATGTAGCTAATATGATTTTTTCTCTAATATTGGCAATTATTATAATTGACAGGCTATATATTTCCAAGAAATTTTCAAAAGAAAAAGATTTTCACTTCTATAATGACTTGTTTTCTTGGGAAATGTTCTTCATTTTTATTGGAATTGAAAATTTAATAAAAATATTTTCACAATTAATTTCTTTCAATATTGAACTTTCATTCATATTTTTAAGGATTAGAATTCTAATATTTTTCTTTCCATTTTGGACAAAAATATTTCATTTAGAAAAAGTAATGAATATAATTACATATGAACGCCATTATTTTGCTGGGATTATTCCTCTTATTTTAGTAATTGTATTGGGTTTTGTAATTTTACCAAATATAATATTAGTTTTTATTTTTTTTAGCACTACATTTATTCCTTTTCTAATTTTTTTTATAGTTTTTAAAAATACAGGAACAACGAGAACAAAAACATTGAAAATTATATTTGGATCTGTTTTGATTGGGTTGGGTTATATTATTAAACCTGAAATTATGGGAGGATATATTGGAATATCTGAAATCTTGGATATATTAATAATATTAACTGCGCCAATTTCATATATATTAGGATTATTGCTAATATTTGAAAGTTTCAGAAAAGATTTATAATTGAATCATTTAAGATCTCTTACTACATACATAAAAAAAAAAGAAAAAAATTACATAATTAGTACTTGTGCTTCTCCATCTGTGACAACTTCATTTTTCTGGTTCAGCACTTTAGTTTCCACATCAAGAAATTGTAAAGTTCCACTTTTACCTTCTTTTGTATATTTCTTTGTTACAGTTGCTACTGCGGTTAAAGTATCTCCAATATACACTGGTTTTTTAAAAACTACCTTTTGAGAAGCATATAGAGCCCCAGGACCGAATAAATGAACACCTAGTACTGCTGAAATTAATGCTGAACTAAACGCACCATGAACTACCCGTTTACCAAACATCTGAGTTTTTGCAAACTCCTCATTCACGTGAAGAGGATTAAAGTCTCCGCTGATTCCTGCAAATAATGTTACATCCGCTTCAGTAATAGTTTTACTGCAAGAGGCAGAAGTGCCTTCTTCATAATCGTCAAATTTAACGATATCCGTTTTCGACATAAATTAATCTAATGAAAAGATAGATAAAAATATTGACCAAAAATATCAAAATTAAATTAGAACTTGAAAAACCTTCTTTCCTATCAATATCCTACAAAAAATGCAAAAATGTAAAACTTTAATTTCATAGAGATAATCCTATAATATTAACTAAATTTAATTGTTTTAGTGAAAATCCAATGTCATCAGAACTTGAACAGAATTTAGAAAAGTATGCTGAAGTTATTATAAAAGTTGGGCTTAATTTGCAACCTGGACAGCGTTTATTAATTGGGGCTCCTATATTCGCCACTAAGGGAGTATCTTTAGAATTAGCTCCCCTAGTTCGATTGATAACAAAAAAGGCATATCAAGCAGGTGCTAGATTGGTTGATGTGAATTGGAATGATGACTACTTGCAATTAATTCGAATTCAAAATGCACCCTCTGATTCTTTTGAAGAGTATCCAATATGGAAAGTTGATACGGCGATAAAATTTGCTGAAGCTGGTGATGCACTCCTTGTTATATATGCTGAGAATCCTAATTTACTCATTGACCAAGATCCTAAAAAAATCGGAGCTGCCCAACAAACCGCATTTAAATATTGTGAACCTCTTATGGATAAAGTGGTCAGGAATGCTACGAATTGGTTAATAGTTACTGCGCCTATTAATGGTTGGGTTGATAAAGTATTTCCTGAACTTCCTCAAAAAAATCGTAAGCCTCAGTTTTGGGATACTCTTTTTAAAATCTGTCGTATTAAAAATGATGATCCTATTTCTACTTGGAAGGGTCATGTGACCCAACTTGCTTCTAGAAGTGTCTATCTTAACAAAAAACAATATGATTCATTAAAATTTACAGCACCCGGAACTGATTTAATAATTGCTTTACCTAAAGGCCATTTATGGCGTAGTGGTTCCATGAACAGTCAAAATGGGATTAATTTTGTAGCAAATATACCTACAGAGGAAATTTTTACTATTCCACATAAACATAAAACTGAGGGTGTTGTAAGATGTACAAAACCACTTTACTTTAATGGAAGTTTAGTGGAAGATTATTCACTAACTTTTTTAAATGGAAAAGTTGTGGAAATAAATGCTAAGAAAGGTGAAGAATTTCTAAGCAAATTAATCCAAACTGACGAAGGTGCGAGTTTTTTGGGAGAAATTGCACTTGTTCCACACAAATCACCTATCTCCCAATCAGGTTTACTTTTCTACAATATTCTTATTGATGAAAATGCCTCAAATCATATTGCCTTAGGTCGAGGTTATAAATTTAGTTTTAAAGATGGTGAAACTCTATCTGATAATGAATTTGCTGCTTTGGGTGGCAACAATAGTCTGATTCATATTGATTGTATGTTTGGTTCAGAAGAAATGAATGTTGACGGAATTACTAAAGATGGTAAAGTAGAACATGTCATGAAAAAAGGAGAATGGGCTTTTGAGGTATAGATTGATTCAAATTACATTAAATCTTCTAAATCCATTTCACTATTTTTATTTTTTGTTCGCTTGATATAAATTGTTCGTAAATTATCAAATTCAGCTTTAAAACATGTTTGACATTCCTCTTGCTCATCAGGAGTAGCAGGTTCAACACGTACTTCATATCCAATTGATTTATACAATTCTACATATTCATTTACTCTATTTTCTTCTATTGTAAATCCTTTTTCCCAGTCTTTACCTCTGATTGGAATATTTCTATTATTATCATCCTTACTCTTTTCTTTATCTGACACCATTGTTATTCAGTTCTATTTCTAATTTCTTTCTCGAATCTACATTAGATATAATGATAAAGTTCAGTTTAAAGATTACTCTTTTTTATTTTCCATCTGAATTGTGCTTTTAGTGGAATTTTATTCCCACTAAACGTTTTCCATTAACAAATTTTATATTATTTTGGAAAATTATCTAAAAATAATAATAAAAATAAAAGAAATCAAAAAAGTAAGTTTTGAAGTGATTATAATGACATACACAAAAGAACCAAATTTTACTCCGAAAGACCCAAAGGAATTTGATTTTAAGGAAATAATTTATGAGAAAAAAGATTGGAAAGCAACTGTAACAATTAATCGTGCAGAAGTTTACAATGCTTATTCAACCCTCACATTAATGGAAATGATTGAAGCCTTTCATGACGCTGCTTGGGATAATAAAGTTGCAGTTATTATCTTAACTGGAGCTGGTGATAAAGCTTTTTGTACTGGCGGAGATGTAAAAGAGTATCAAGAAAGATTTACGGTACAACCTGCTGAGTATTGGAAGTGGATGTGCATCTTTCAAGAAGCACATGATGTATTTCGCAATATTGGCAAACCAACTATCGCAAGAATTAATGGTATCGTAGCAGGTGGAGGAAATGAATGGCAAATGGCATGTGATTTGGCAGTATGCGCTGATCATGCTACTATTCGTCAAGTAGGAACAAGAGTAGGATCTGTCGCATGTGGTGGCGCTACTCAATGGCTTCCCATTATTGTTGGTGATCGTCGAGCAAGAGAGATATTATATCTATGTGAACCCATTTCTGCAGAAAAAGCACTAGAATGGGGGTTAGTAAATTCAGTTGTACCATATAAGGATATCGATGAGGAAGTTGATAAATATTGCCAAAAACTCATCGATAAATTCCCAGAATGTATGAGATATACGAAACAACAGGTAAATTTTTGGAAAGATCTCGTTTGGCATCAAACAATTGGACACGCAAAGGATTGGTTATCAATTCATTATGCTTCATGGGAACCACTTGAAGGGATGTCAGCATTTGTAGAAAAACGGCCTCCAAATTATAGAGGAGTGAGAGAGAGTTCTCACCCAGAATTTCTATGGGGACCACCCTCGGTTACATGTCCATCTTGCCACGCAAAAAGTTTACCTTCTGATTTCGAGTTTTGCGGTAAATGCGGAGCAAAACTAAAATAAAATTAAATAAATTTTTTATTAGAAAAAAGAATTAGAATTGAGTGAGGAGAATTTGATAAATAGCTTAATCATAGTTGAGAAAGCCAATAATATTGGAAAAATAATATTTAATAATGGTCCATTGAATATTCTAACAATTGAGATGATGGAGCAAATTAATAAGGCTCTTGAAGGTTTTCTCGAAGATGAATCATTAAAAGCAATTATTTTTGATCATAATGGGAAAGCTTTTTCTGCAGGAGTAGATGTCGGAGATCATATAGGTGATAAAGCTCCCAAAATGATTAAAGAATTTCATGATATTTTTAGAAATTTGAATAAGTTAAAATGTCCAACAATCGCAAGTATTAAAGGAGCTGCTCTCGGTGGAGGATGTGAAATTGCTATGTTCTGTGA
>JBHLPN010000009.1:0-4076 GCA_048939445.1 Promethearchaeota archaeon
GCAACAGATAAATACCAATCAAAAACTACATCTCCAACTTCTGCACTTGCTGTTTGAAGCCCTCCAGCTGTTTGGAGACCACTGGATGCTTCTGCACCCTTAGGCATTTGAAGTGGATCAGCTGAAAATTCTTCTGAAATTTCTGGCATTGCTACATCTCCCGCAAGACCTGATTCCAAATATACTCCAGTATAATAATCATTTGGATCAGCACTAAGAGACGCAGTTGGTGCTGCATTAATGAAAATAAAAAGTCCAGTTGGAATCATCGCAACTGTCAAAAGAGTTAAGATAAGAACCAACGATTTTGTTCTTTTCATTTTTATATCATCTCTATTTTTTTTAATAATTTTTTTTAGATTTCTTTTATATTTTTACTGTTCGTATATCTTCAATCTTTTGATAATTGAAGAAATTACGAAAGTCGCTAAAAAGCCTTTAAATTTCAAAATCAAATTTCAACCCTATGAAATTCTAGACATTTTCAGTGATTCTAAATTATACCCTTTACTATATAAATTTTTTTTTTTCATTTTACAAAATTGAAAAACAAAAATGAAAACCGTTACATGATTAATACTAAAAAAGGAGATCTTTATTTTTAATCGAATAAAGATTTAGCAGAACTATATTTTTTAAATAAACTAATTAATGCTAAATATGAAAATGAAGTGATAAAGGATAATGGCTATTAAATAAATATCAAATTTTAATAAATAACATTTAAGAATGCGAATACTGTTATAATTAAGATTACTATATAGTATTCAATTTTATATCAATTTTAATCTTTTTTAGAGCTATAGGTTTGGATTAATCCAAATCTCTCATATTTATCATTTTGAACACTCAATTTGTCACAAGAATGTGACAATTTCTATATCTTCTAACTTTAAAAAATTAGAATTATTAATGAATAATCTGTTCAAACTAACAAGAAAAAAAAATTAGTTAATTTTGATTATTAATTCGCTGTAAAAGCGTAGTCAGTAAAACCTTCTTCCATAGCCGCACTCACTACCAAAATGGGTCTAACTCCGTATTTAGCAAAGGCAAACATTGACCCTACTTCTGTTATATCATTAAGCATCATATCCCTAGTTGTATAAATAGTAAACCAAGGATTGCTAATCTCGTAAACTAAAGTTACTAGAAAATCAGCTTCAGCAACCTCATATTCCAAGGCCATAGGAACTCCGCTTACACCTGCTTCATGGATATACCATCCATCAAGAGTGGTTCCCCAATCAGTCATATATCTGAAATTAAACATTACAGTTTCACCACTCCAAGCAGAGAGGTCAAAAGTCATTGTTGTCCACTCATCTGTAGCCCATCCAGGGCTTTGTCCTGTCAATCCTGGAAATTGGGCGATAATATCGTCATGAGTGCCCTCGTGTTCTGAAGTTGTATATTCATTCTCGAGAGATACCCATGTTTGTCCCCCATCAGTAGACACTTGTACAAAACCGAAATCCCAACCCTCTTCTATATTATACATTGTTATTAATGTAAGTTCTGGATCTGCTGGGTCTACATAACCTTCTCCGGTAAGCCATTTATCTTCTAAATCACCAAATGCAGACCAAAATCCGTCCGGTACTGGTTGCCATCCTAAATAAGCATCATCATCTCCGTCAAAGGAGATAACTCCTGGCTTCCCCCATCCCGTGAATTCAATATAATCAGTTCCATATGGTCCAATCATGCTTACTCCAGTATCATAACCTAATGTGGTGATAGTAGTTCCATAATCAGTACCCTTCTTCCATGGAACAGGTAATCCCACTTCTTCGTGAATATATATTGGATCATAATCATTCAAATTAATACTAAAATAGTTGTATTTTCCCATTCCTGATCGGATTAAATTTGCCAGTCTCCAATCGTGGTAAACATCATAGAAATCTTCTGTAAATCCATTTGCAGCTAAGGCAGCATTGATACCTTCGATTCCAGGTATACCAGATTGCACATAACCACGGATAATATCGGGACCACCATAATGATCACTTAAATATGTAGTCCACAAAGCAACTACACCATAATCTGCTAAAATGTTAATACCACCATGATCACCCCAAACAGTTAAAGAATTATCTGGAGTAGCCATATAGGAATTAACATGTGCCACTGATATTCCATATCCACAGAGAAATTCAGCGAACATAGAACATCCTTCATTCATAAAAGCAGCTGGAGCTGGTTGGTAATCGCGATGTATTAAGTGCTGATATTCGTGAGCGGTTGTTGAATCATAGTCAAATGCATGACCATCACCCACAAATAAATCTGGAAGCCACTCTGTTCCATCTTCACCTAATCTCCACCACCATTGCCAACAATCAAGATGAATCAAATTTCTATTGTAATAGCCTGTATAAGTAGGATTATAGAAGCCAATTACAAAATATGGGTAAGTTGGATCGAAATAGGCATCATCACGAATGTTAAGAACCTTTATCATTATCCTTTGAGGATCATCAGTATCGGTCCAGTTATAATAATAGTCTTCCCAACCAAGGTCTTCAAATATGGTGCCAGTTCCATCTCGATCAGCTGGCATTCCAAAATAAGTAGTATCTGTGGGATAGATAACATCATTAACTTCAGCTGCTAAATATTCACACATCTCATCTGTTATTGTGAGATTATCCAGATAAGCGTTACGTGGATCCCCTGGGTCGAATAACAAATCATTTGCAACCCAAACTTCACATTTACCAACTTTTGCTCTTAAAGTCATATAAGGATCATTTGTCGCGACAGATAAATACCAATCAAAAACTACATCTCCAACTTCTGCTCCTGCTGTTTGAAGTTCACTCATTCGAAGTGCATTAGCTTCTTGAGTACGACCAGGCATTTGAAGTGGATCGGCTGAAAATTCTTCTGAAATTTCTGGCATTGCTACATCTCCCGCAAGACCTGATTCCAAATATACTCCAGTATAAAAATCATTTGGATCAACGCTGAGAGATGCAGATGGTACTGCGCTAATGAAAATAAAAAAACTAGTTGGAATCATCGCAAAAGTCAAAACCATTAAGATAGTAAGCAATGCTTTTGTTTTTTTCATTTTTATATCAACTTTTTTTTATAAATTATTTTTTTTTATATTTTTCCATTCTTACTATTCGAATATCTTAAATCTTTTGATAATTGAAGATATTACGATACTTGCCAAAAAGCCTTCAAATTTCAAAATTAAATTTCGACCCTATGAAATTCTAGACATTTTTAGTGATTCTAACCTATACCCTTTTATATATAAATCATTTTTTACCCATTTTACGAAATCAAAATATTAGAACAAAAGCTAATATTCAATAAATATAAAAGAAGATCATTACGTTTAATCGAATAAGGATTTAGCATAGTTATATTTTTTAAATAGTCTACTTAATGCTAAATATGAAAATGAAGCGATAAAGGATAATGGCTATTAAATAAATATGATATTTTATCTAATAACATTTAAAAATACGAAGACTATTATGATCACGATTACTATATAGTATTCATTTTTATATCAACTCTAAATTTTTTTTTAGAGGTATAGGTTTGGACTAATCCAAACCTATCACTTTTTTATTAATTTACTATTAGTTTATGAACCAAATTTGAAGTTTTGAAATTATACTACAGTGTTTTGTATTTTTAAAGTGTTTTGCTTCAAATTTCTATTATAGCAGGTTGTAATAAAAATGCCTGTAAGGAACCTACACCCTTTAAAAAAAAAGAGTTTTTAACTGGTGGAAAAAAATCCATTACTACTAATTAATCTTAAAAATTTTATTACTTGTACAATTTACATTAATAATGTCTAAGCTAGGATCTCAAGATTTAAACTTTAAAGATCTTTCTTTTATTAATAGTCTTAATTCTATAGCGGTAATTGGTCCTTCTAAAAAGCGAGAATATTTTTTTCTAAAAAATCACGCTGAATATTTTAAAGGTCCTGTTTATGCTGTCCATCCTACTGTTGATGAGATACCCAATTTCAATAAAAATAACATATATTCATCATTAGAAGAGATTCCTGGAGATGTTGATTTTGCGTTTATAGCTGTTCC
>JBHLPN010000009.1:4176-30398 GCA_048939445.1 Promethearchaeota archaeon
AATTTCAATAAAAATAACATATATTCATCATTAGAAGAGATTCCTGGAGATGTTGATTTTGCGTTTATAGCTGTTCCACCACCACAAGTTTTAAGTACGATTGATGCTTGTGTAAAAAAAAAAGTAAAATTAGTAACTGTTTTCACTTCTGAGTTTTCTGATTCTGGTACTGATGAAGGCATTCGATTAGAAAAGGAGTTATTGAAGCGAGCACAAAATAAAGTAAGAATCTTAGGCCCCAATGGGATGGGATTGTTTTATCCTAAATTAGGGATAGCGTGGCGTCCAGAATTTCCCACAACACAAGGAAATATAGGATTCATTGCACAATCAGGAGGGATATGCAACATTGCTATTTATGGAGCTAAAACTTTAGGGATTAATTTTTCTAAAGTATTTTCATTCGGAAATGGAGCTGATTTAGACTTTGTTGATTTACTTTTTTTTTTAAGTAATGATCCAGAAACTGACATTATATTGTGTTATATCGAGGGCATTAAAGAAGGTAGAATTGAAGATTTAAAAAAAGTTCTTGAACAAAATAAAAAACCAATTATAGCTTTAAAAGGTGGGCAATCTGAAACTGGTTCTATTGCAGCTAAAACCCATACTGCCTCAATCTCAGGAGATAATCGACTTTGGAAAGCCCTTTTTAGACAGTTTAATATAATTGATGTTGAATCTTTGGAGCAATTACTATATACTGCTCGCTTAATTGATTGTTATGGAATTTTTAAAATGGATAATTTAGCAGTTTTTAGTATTAGTGGAGGTTATGGTGTGATTTTGGTTGATCTTCTTGAAAAAGCGAGATTGAAAGTTCCCCCTTTCAGCTCCGAAATTCAAAATAAGTTAAATTCAAAATTCTTTATGCCTGGTACAAGTCCAAAGAATCCTTTAGATCTAGCAGCACAGTTTTTCTTCGGAAACGCTGTATATGAAATTATTGACATTGCTTTATCAGATAAAAAGATAGATGGTTTAATTTTAGATATGCCTAGTTTTTATTTAACTCCTATTTTTAAATCAAGGAACAATCATAATTTTAAATCTAACATGATTGAAAGCCTAAGTTTGGGTCACAAACATAATAAACCATTAATTCCTATAATTCAACGTTTAAATAAACCTAAAGAAAGAGAAACGATATCAAAAAGTTTAATTGATAAAAAAGTTCCGGTTTTTGGTGATCCACTCGAAGTTATTCCTTTATTACCAAAAATTTCAAATTATAAAAAAAGAATTAGTCAATTTTGAATTCAAGTGAAAATTTATAAGTCGAAAAAGTAAAAGATAAATTTTTATGGGAACGTTTTATATTTCAAAGGTAATAACTCCATAATAAAAGAATATTCACTAATATCAATATATTTTAAAGAATTAATATATAAAATGATTAAAATGAGTGAAGGATCAAAAAACAATAACTCTGATAATTTAATGAAGAAGCTCTCAGATTTGTTACATAACAGACCTTCTAAGGGACGATTCCGTGAGCAACTATTTTGGTTGGTTGACATAATATATGCTTGTAAAAATAGTAATAATACACTGTTAGTTGAAGAAGCTTATTTGATGGAAGATGCATTAGGTCGTCTTTCTGAATTTTTGAAAACAGGAGACCAACAAGCATTAACTGATGCGACTAAACGAGTAGAACAATTTGCACGTATTGTAAAAGCTGCCGTTATGGGAGATAAACTCGAATTTAATATATTCTTAAGTTATGCTACACAAGACAACACTTTATTTAGAATCCCTGAAATAGCCAGACGTTTAGAAGAATTACCATCAGTCTATAGAGTATTTTATTGGGAGAAAGACAGTGGTCAAAATATTATTGAATATATGGAAGAAAACCTTGAGAGATCTAAAATATTTATTCATTTTTGTACTGAAAATTCTAAAAAATCAAAATCCGTCAAATTAGAAAGGGAAGCGGCAATACAACTTAAACAAGAAGATAGAATTAGGATTATACCTGTGTTTCAGGATCCGTCTGATATCCCTTTATTAATAAAACCTTTTTTGGGTGTTCAATTTGACACAGAAAATTTTGATAATTTTATTGAAATTCTTAACAGAGAAATCTTCAGAAAAAAATAATATATGAAGTATTTTTGGAGATCCTCTTGAATTCATACCTCTACTGTCTAAGATTTCAAATTACACAGCAAGAGATTTAAAAAAAAAATAAGAAAATAATATTCACTTTTTAAAAAAAAATTTCTGATTATATAAGAAAAAATAAGATACAACTATTTACTTTAAAGCTATTTTACTTACTTGAGAAACTAAATCAGCAAATCTTTTTCCTTCTGCTGCAGAGATCCATTCAATGATAAATTTCTCATCAGAAATATTATTTTTTTTCATCCAACTTCTAATTCTTTTTTCTCGCTTCATAGCAAAATCATTTCCAGAAATATAATGACAATCTTGTGGATGACATCCAGTCAACATAACAGCTCCAGCACCACGGTTGAAACAATGTTTAATAAAAGAAATCTTTACACGTCCTGAACACATTATTCTAATAATTCTTGTATTAGTTGGATATTGGATCCGACTTGTTCCAGCTAAATCAGCTCCAGCATATGAACACCAATTACAAGCAAAAATTATTACTTTTTCCGAAGCATTTTCACGAAGAGCTATATCAATTTGTCTAAGGATCATGACATCTGTAAAATTTGTCATAGTTATTGCATCTGTAGGGCAGTCTGCTGCACATGTTCCACAACCTTTGCATAAAACAGGAATAATTCGTGCTGGTGTTTTTTTTTCTTGATCTGCACTAATTGCACCGTAAGGACAACGAGATACACAAATTCCACAGCTAGTACATTTATCTATATCTACAAATGCATATAATGGTTCTACATGGAATTTATCTTCAGAAATTAAATTTCCACAGCGTCCTGCTGCAGCACTTGCTTGTGTAACAGTTTCTCTAATATCTTTTGGCGATTCTGCTCCTCCAGCAATGAAAATCCCATCAGTTGGAGTATCTACTGGACGTAATTTAGGGTGTGCTTCAATATAAAATCCTTTTGAATCCTTAGCAACTGGAAACGGAATAGATTCTGATGAACCTTCCACTCCTATAGAAAGGACTACTAGGTCAAATTCTTCGGAAAGAATTGTTCCAGTGCTTATATTTTCAACACTAACAATAAGATTTTTAGTTATAGGATTTTCTTTAATTTTTCCAGGGCGTCCATGTATAAAAAGAACTCCTTCTTCTCTTGAACGAGAATAAAGTTCTTCAAATCCCTTACCAAAAGCCCTAATGTCGATAAAGAAAATTGTAACCTCAACATTAGGCCAATGTTCTTTAATCAAAAGGCTATCTTTTATACTTTCCATGCAGCAGAAGTTAGAACAGTATGGATTAAATCGCTTATCACGCGATCCTACACAATTAATAAAAGCAACTCTTTTTGGCTTTTTAAGATCGCTGGGACGTACAAGCTCTCCATTTGTTGGTCCAGCAGCATTAATTAACCTTTCAAATTCAAAGGTTGTTATAACGTTAGAATAATTACCCCATCCATATTCAGGTATTTTAGAAGCATCAAAAAGTTCAAAACCTACTGCGATAATAATAGCCCCAACTTTAAATTTAAATATTTTTTCAGAATCCTCATAATTTATTGCTTCTGTTTCACATTCAGGAACACATTTTCCACAAGCTAAAGGTGAGAGACCTAAACAGCTCTTTTCATCAATTATATAGCTAGCAGGTACTGCTTGTGGATATGGGATATATATTGCTTTCCTCCATCCCAAATTGCCAGAATATTCATCAACTACGTTTTCAGGGCAGATTGAAACACAATCCCCACATGCAGTACAAAGGTTTTCATCTATATAGCGTGGGTATTTTTTAATTGTAACATCAAAATTACCAATATATCCAGATATGCTTGTAACTTCAGCACAGGAAATTAAATTAATATTTTCATGGTTACCTACATCAGCCATTTTGGGGCCTAAAATACAAATTGAACAATCCATTGTTGGAAAAGTTTTATCGATGAGAGCCATCTTTCCTCCAATAGTAGGTGCTTTTTCAACAAGAATAACTTCATACTCATCAGCTAAATCTAACGCAGCTTGTATTCCTGCTACTCCTCCACCAATTATTAAAACTCTTTGGGTAATAGGAACAACTATATCATCAATTGCTTCTAATAATTCAGCTTTAGCAACAGCCATCTCAAGAATATCTTTAGCTTTTTTAGTTGCTTCTTCTTTTTCTGAAAGATGCACCCAACTACACTGTTCTCGTATATTAGCTACTTCTACGAGTGAAGGATTTATTCCAACTCGCCTTAAAAGCTTTTTCCATGTTGGACCATGCAATCTCGGGGAACATGCGGCAACAACTATCTTCTCTATACCTTGCTCTTTAATTGCTGTTTCAATTTCTACTTGCCCTGGATCAGAACAAGTATATGTATTGACTTGAATTAATTTAACTCTCGTATCTTCTTCAATTTCCTTAGCTAATTGATCGATATCAACGGTTCCACCAATATTTTTTCCGCATTTACATAGAAATACTCCGATATTAGGTTCAATTTCAGGTTTATTATCGCTTTCAGTCATATTATTAATCACTATCATTAATTTCTTTTACAGTTTTCTTACTTTGCGCATTAATTCGAATTTGCTCTATCTTTTTGCTAAATCCTTCTCTCTCCTCTTGTACAAATTCTCCACAAATAATAATCCCTTTCTTGAAATCAAAAGTTGCTTGATGAGGGGGCCAATCAAGCTTAATCCTAATCTGCTTCTTTAACCAGTCTAACATCTCGACAGCATCGCCCAATTTATTTTTAGTACCATACTGGACAAAACAAGGAGCAAGTACTTCTATAAAACTGAATCCTTGATTATCTATACACTTAAAAATACTTTTTTGTAATCTAAGTGTGTCATATGCTGGCCATCTAGCAACATATGTCGCTCCTGCTGCAGCTGCTAAGCTTACTAAATTGAAGGGAGGTTCTACATTTCCATAAGGGGTTGTAGCAGTAATATCACCGATTTGACTTGTAGGGGCTACTTGACCTCCAGTCATACCATATATATTATTATTGATACACAGGACGGTTATTTCTACATTTCTTCTAGCAGCATGGATAAAATGATTCCCACCAATAGCAAAGAGATCTCCATCTCCCGATAGAACTATAACTTTTAATTTAGGATTAGCTAATTTTATGCCAATTGCAAATGGTATAGCTCTCCCATGTGTAGTATGAAAAGCAGGTGCTTTAAAACAACCACTAGATCGACCAGTACACCCTATGCCAGAAACAATGGCATAATCTTTAGAAGTAAGTCCTCTTTCTTTTAGACAGCTTGTAATGGATGTAATTACAGTTCCAATTAAACAACCTGGACAAAAAATAAATCGATGCAAATTTAACATATCCATTAAAGGATGACCAGCTGCTTCTGAAGCATTTAATATTTGATCTGATGGACTCGTATGCTAAACCTCCTTCATTAATTTCTCATAAATAAATTTAGGACTAAATGGTATCGTGGTTGGAATTGTAATACCAGAAACATTAAATAAATGTCTAAATCTCTGAACTTCTCTAATTATCATTCCATTGTTCATTTCAGAGACAATAACCTTTGATACTCCCATTTTCCCTATTCTTTCCATTAATTCATCAGGAAATGGCCATAGAGTTTTTAATCTTACAAGTCCCACTTTATATCCTTTTTGACGTGCTTGCTCCACCACTTCTGGAATCCCTCTTGCATTAATTCCATATGCTATGATAACGATATCAGATTCTTCTAAATATTTTTCCTCCCAATCATTAATTTCAAGTCTAGCTTTCCTAATCTTTTCACAAAGCCGTTTAATTAGAACTTCTGCGGCCTCTGGTGTCATTTCTGGGTTACCCTCTATATCATGAGTTAGACCTGTAACATAAAAAGAATAGTTAGTTCCTGCAATTGCCATTCCAGGTACAAGATCCTCATCAAAAACCTCAAAAGGTTTATATTTCTCAGGTGGAACTTGAGGTTTTTTACGTTCTATCAATTCTATATTTGAATGGATATTAACAACTTCCATCATTTGTCCTAAAATTCCATCTGAAGCAACAATCACAGGTATACGATACTTCTCAGATAAATTAAATGCATGGATGGTTAAATCATACATTTCTTGAACTGTAGACGGAGCTAATACAATTATCTCATAATCTCCATGAGACGCATATCTCGTTTGATATACATCAGATTGAGATGCGTTTGTAGGTTGTCCTGTACTAGGACCTCCTCTCATTATTGTGACAATAACTGTTGGTGCTTCTAACATTACTCCTAAACCGATACTTTCAGCCATAAGTGAAAGACCTGGTCCTGAAGTTGCTGTCATAGCTTTCAATCCTGCATAAGAAGCCCCGAAGCAACTTGTAATTGAAGCTAGCTCATCTTCCATTTGAACAAATGTTCCATTAACTTGAGGAAGACGTCTTGACATATAAGCAGCAATTTCTGAGGAAGGTGTGATAGGATAACCCGCAAAATATAAACATCCTGCTGTAATCGCACCTTCTGCACATGCATAATTTCCAGTAGTTAATATTCTTTTTTCTTGGAACTTTATCTTACTCACTATTAATAACCTCTTTAACATCTGTTTCCAAAATATATAATGAAACTGTCGGACATAACCGTTCACATTGTCTGCATCCTGCACATTCTTCAGTTTTAACTACGATCGCATAATGGAGCATGCGACTATTGAATTCATCTTCGCTTATTTCTATTATATCTTTTGGACAGAATGATAAACATAATTCACAACCATCACATTGTTCAGAATCTATAATTATTTCATATTTTTTCTCAGGGGTAGGAGGTGCTAAAATTGGAGTCCGTTTAGATTTTAACATTTTTTAATCATCTTTTTATATATATACACTGACTATTTTTTTTCTCTTATGCTTAAAAATTATAGAGTCTCTTTTAAATTTGCTTTTTCACAGTATAAGAAACTCATTAAATAACAAGTTCTTCATATGAAATTATATTATTAAGAATTTAAAAGTCAAACCTTATAAGGTTCTATTAAAGAAATGGAACTTATTGGTTGTCATTATTAATAAATTCCCGATAGAGAGCTTGACCAAGTTTATAACTCTGAATATTAATAGCTCTAAACTTTTTTGGCATACTCTTTAAAACTTGGTCATAATATACTTCTTTGAACTCAATTTTTCCACTTTCTTTAAGATATTCAGAAAGGAATCCTAAACAAAACATATTCGCACTCTTAGACATTTTGTTTTCGTCAGCTCGTCTGGTAATTGGAACACGGTGAATTTTACCTGTTTGGATGATTTCTTCAGCGTTTGCAATTGTATGCTGATCGATAAAGGAGATAGTTTTTTCACATATACATTCAGAAGCACGTTCGAATCCTTTTTGATCTATAGCAATAAAAATATCAGCATCTTTATCACAGAAGGGATATGAAATAGGAGCAGAATCTAGAATAACATCACAAAAAATAGGACCCCCTCTAACAGAAGGTGTATAATCAACTGTGAGTGTTGCGTAATAATTAGCAGCCATTGCAACTCGGACTAATACACTTCCTACAAATTTGATCCCTTGTCCACCTCTTCCAGAAAATCTAATTTTTACTTTATTAGTCATGGAAAATATAAAAATATTTAATACTTATTATTTTAATTGCATCTATGATATTTTTAAAATATTATAATTAAGAGAAGATTTCTATATTTTATAAGTTATTCTAATGGTTTAAATACAAAAGAATAAACTTCTCTACCATTTAGATCATTATAAATTTTTTTATATATAGGTTGGAGAATTACACCCGTCTTTAGATTCTCTTTATTAGTGAGCTGCCCTAACACTTTTACTCTGTTTTCAAACTCTACAATCCCCAAAGCATAAGATTCCTGATCTCCAAATTCCATTGGTGGTGCCTTTAAAATGGTATAAGTCAATAATTTACAAGTTCCGGAAGCCGCTATGGATTCGAATTTATCAGTTTTACATTTTAAACATCTTAAATGAGTTGGATGCTGCAAGAATCCACATTTTTTACATTTATTCCAAGTAATAGTCTCCTTAACATTCATAGCACTTACTCCTACAAATCACAATTTCTAGATATTTTCAATATATTAGTTAATTGTTGATAAATATTCAGTTTTTAAGAAATATATATCTTAATAAGAGTTGATAAATATTCAGTCTTTAAGAATATTAATCTTATTAAGATATATGAGAGAATCTTTAACGCCAGAAAAAATCCAAAAGGACGTATTAATTGGAGATTTAGGGAAAGAAAATGCCGCAGAACTGTTAATCTCATTAATCGAGGGTAGCGATAACATACAGACTCGTGTAGAGAGCATTAAAGCCTTAAAAAAAATTAATGTACAAAGTGAAAAAATATTTAAAATTTTTGAGCACTGTTTAATATCTGATGAAAATGCGGTTGTTAGAGCTTCAGTAGCTGATTATCTTATTCACTATTTTCTAGATGCTGCTGTTCCTGCTTTAAAATGGATAATTCAGCATGAAAAATCTCCTATAGTTTTGAAATTGCTCTTTGAATCAATGAAGAAAATTGAATCTCCGCAAATGGGAGTAATTGAAAGAGATTTGAAAATTTGGAATGAAGACTTCGCTTCTAAAATTGGAATTGTTCCTCAAGAATCATTATTTTTTTTGGACCTTGAAGTTTTATTTTCTAAGGGAACGGGAAATTATGAAATAAACCCTTTTAGTTATAAACATTTTGAAGCTATAAGTGATATTAAAAATGGCGAACCGTGGTTAGTCATTAATAATAATCATGTTGAAATTTTAGATTTTAATTACTTTAAGTGGAAATTTATTAAAAACAATGAAGATATCATTAAAGCTCTTTCTAAACTAGAGAATCTTGATTTTTACCTATGTTCTTTAAGCAAATATAGTCAAAATGATTTTCGGGAATTTGATATTCCCGAATCAATTGGTTCTCTAAAATTCTTAAAAAAATTAACCCTTCGAAGAAATAAATTAAAGAAACTACCTATCTCTTTTCAAGAATTAAAAGTGGTTGAAGAATTAGATTTAAGCTATAATAAATTTGAAGAGTTTCCTCAAGTACTTCTTTCTTTGAATACACTTAAACAGCTTAATATAACGCACAATTTAATCCAGAGTATTCCAGAGTTGTTATACAATAATATTAAAATAATTAGATAATTATTTAAACTAAAAAATATAAAGTTTTAATCAAACTTTTTGAAGTAATGTAATTAAGTGAATTTTATGGCGGAAGAAAAGAAAAAGATTAATGGTGGAGATGTTTTAATAAAATGTCTTCTAAAAGAAGATGTAAAATATTTATTTGGAGTTCCTGGCGGACAATTTTTAAATATGTATGATGCCGTATATAAATGGGGGCGAGAACAAGGGATTAGTACCGTTTTATTCAGACATGAAGCTGCTGCAGCTCATGCTGCCGATGCTTGGGCAAGAGTAACAAATACTCCTGGTATCTGCTTTGGAACTGTTGGTCCTGGTGCAACTAACCTAATCTCGGGAGTGGGTGCTGCTTGGGCTGATAATATTCCTGTTATTACTATTGTGCCTCAAGTAAATTCTGAGTTTCAAGACTCTTTTACTTTGCAAGGCAGTCTTGATCAGATTACGATGTATAAACCAATAACGAAATACCAAAAAAGCATACGAAAATTAAAAGAAATTCCAGATGCTGTTCAGAAAGCATTTAGAGAAGCTTTAGGGGGCCGACCTCAACCAGTCTTATTAGAAATATTTGAAGATGCTTTTCTTGAGGAGATTGAAGAAGATCAATTACCAATTTTAAATAGGGAAAAATATCGAGCTTTAGAAAAGCCAGCTATAAAGGATGAATTGATTGAAGAAACTTTAAAACTAATATTGAATGCAAAAAACCCTTTAGTAATATCAGGAGGAGGAGTATCACGAGCAGAAGCTTGGAATGAATTAGAAGAATTTGTAGATTACTTACAGCTACCTGTAATAACAACCGGTAGTGGAATGGGAACATTACCAGAAAAAAAACAATATCTATTTGGAGCAGGTGTTGCGGGTATGGGTTTGAAATTAATCCCTGAAGCAGATGTAATTCTTTCACTTGGTTGTAAATTCTCTTGGACTATGGCACATGGTAATGAGCCTTTTTGGAAGGATTCTCAAACTTTAATTCAAGTAGATATCGATCCTTCAATAATTGGCCGTGCTAAACCAATAACATTAGGTATTTGTGGTGATTGTAAACAATTTTTGATTCAAATCCTTGAGAAAACAAAAAAAAGAGAAAAAATAGAAACTAGAGAATGGCTAGAAGAACTCAAAAAAACTCGCCAAATGAACATTGAAAAACTAAATAAGAAACTAACTAAAGATAAAATCCCAATCGTACCTAAAAGACTTATTAAAGATATTTTTGAAGCAATGGATGAAGATGCTATTTTAATTCTTGATGGGGGAGATATTTCAGTCTCAGCAGCAGAACAAATTTATGATTATAATGTAAGGAAACCTCTTTCAACTCTTGCTGCTACAGGTATGGGTCAATTAGGTACTGCTGTACCTTATGGTATTGGCGCTAAATTGGCAAAACCAGACAAGCAAGTAGTTGCTATAGCTGGTGATGGAGCTTTTATGATTAATGTGCAAGATTTAGAAACTGCTGTTAGATTGAAATTAAATAACCTAGTTTATGTAGTAGCCAATAATAGTGCATGGGGTATGATTAAATCTGGACAAAAATTATTCATGGGTAAACGCTATATCGATGTGGATCTACCAGATTTTAATTATGCGAGATGTGCTGAGGGTTTTGGCTGTTATGGGGAAGTTATTACTGATCCTAATGAGATAAAACCAGCGTTTGAAAGAGCAAAAAACTCAGGAAAACCAGCAGTTTTAGATGTAAAGATTGGGTTTGAAGTTCCAGATACAACTAAACTTATGGGCAGTATGGGGATTCTTTAACAATTATTATTATTTAGTTATTAAAATCTGATATGGGAGATATAATATGAAAGGACTTTATTTTCCAGAAGTTAAAAAAGTTGAAATTAGAGATGATTTACCAAAACCAATTATAGAACCTGATGAAGTATTAATAAAAGTTAAAAATTGCGGAATATGTGGTTCAGATATTAGTTCTTATCTGACAGGATCCGGTTCCTCTCAAAGAATTATATTAGGTCATGAGTTTTCTGGAGAAATTGCTGAAATCGGAGAAAAAGTAAAAAAATGGAAAGTGGGTGATAGAGTAACTGCTAATCCAAATGTTCCATGTCGAAATTGCTATTGGTGTGATCGTGGTTTAGAGAATATGTGCATTTTTCATTCAAAAGGCATAACTCATGATGGAGCATTAGCAGAATATATAGGTATTAGAGCAGATAGACTTCATCATTTATCTGATTCTATCTCATTTGAAACAGGTGCAATGATCGAGACATTATCTAATGCGGTTTATGCAACAAGAATATCTGGATTTAAAGTAGGTGATAACGCTGCAGTATTTGGAGCAGGAAACATTGGTTTACTTATAATCCAAGTCCTTAAGGCTGCGGGGGCTAGTAATATTTATGTAGTGGAACCAGTAAAGGCTAAACAACAATTAGCATTGGATTTTGGAGCAGATAAAATTTTCGATTCAAAGTTATGGAGTAAAATTATTAGACTTACCAATAAAATGGGCCCTGATTATGTTTTTGATTGTGTAGGGATACCTGATACAATAAATGCATCATTAACATTAGTTAGAAGAGGGGGAATAATAATGGTTATTGGTATCTATTTCGAACCATTTGAAATAAAAGGTTTTTTACAATTCCTATCAAAAAATTTGACTATGAAAGGTATGTATCTAGTTGACCAAGATGCTTTTAAGACATCAATACGACTAATAGAGCAAGATAAGATAAAATTAAGCCCGTTAATCACAAGAAGAATTAAATTGGATGAAGCTCCAAAAGCCTTTGAAGATCTATCTAACAAGATTCACGAGGATATAAAGATTATGGTTCAGATTTAATAAATCTCTCTTTTTTTTCTTATTATTTTAAGAGATTAGATAAAAGGAGAGGAGTCTATAATATTATTTTACATTTTCTCTTAAGTTTAGGGAGGTATCCAAAGAGAGTATTCTATAATAAATCTTAAGAGAAAATCGAAACTCATAACTACAGATCCAATTATAAACAGATTTTTTCTCTTTGTATATATAAATGCTCCCAAAAGCCCAGCTAAAAATAAAAATATCACATCTACTAGAAATAGAACAATACCACTAAAAGAATAGGGCATACCTATAAGAAAAGTATACAAGCGAGGGCTAAATATAGAATAAATAACAGCGGTTAAAATAATCGCTTTCCAAGATTTAAGTTCTCTTGTAATTAAATTTAAAATTATACCAATAAAGATAAAAACTTGCCAGAAATAAAAACAAAAGCTAACGATAATAATATATAAATAATAATTAGCAAAAATTGGTTCTATTGGTGTCCCAGTGGCTATAACATAAATAACTACAAAAAAATTAAGAAATATAAAAATAATAGCAAGAAGGATATTTCTAATAATTTTGTTTATCGTATATTTTTCCCCCTCTAATAAAGTTGTTTTCAAAAATTGCGTTAGAGTTGTTTTTCCATATGGAACTCCTAGAAGTATAGGAACTATAAGAATCCATAACAAGATAAAAATGAAATTGTATACGATAAGATAGATAAATTTATATATCTCATAGCTTAAAACATCTAACACCACAAAAGGAGCAGATGGAGAAGGGACAAGAGAAACTAAATAGGTAAAAAATATATTTATAAAGATAAGCATTGATACAGTTATCCAGCTATGTTCTGTAAACCAAGTGGGTTGTCTTTCAAAAGGAATTTCGAGCATTTTCTCTTTCCTTTTCATATCAAACCTACCTATTGAAAAAATTTTTCTGAAAACTAGAGTGCAAAGTATAAAACCACCAAATGAGAAAAAACTGACAAATAGAAATAATGATTCTACTCCTCCAATCACATAAAATGATGACGTAACTGGGAGGATCAAAAAATATATAAAATACTCTATTACGAAAATCACTAACCATTTACCAATCCTTTTTTCTGGAAGAATTTCTTCAATCACAAAGAAATGCTTCGATTTGCCAAATAAGTAGATTCTTAACTCCAACATAATAAAAAGGAGCACTAAAACAAAGGGTAATGCCCATAGTGCCGTTATTAATGAATTAAAGAAGAAGTTTGTACCGATATACATAAGAGGAGGTGCTATCACTGCGATTGTTTGAATTAAAAATATCAAAATTAACTTTGCATTCGCTTGTTCTCGAGGTATAAGCGGTAATGATGCCAATATTGCTGTACCAGCTTCTTCCATACTTAAAAGCCCATTAACAATCATACCAGAAATGATAATATTAAAACCAATGAGAACAAATGTATTAAAAATAAAATCAATTTGAAATGGAGTTACACCCCCAAGATTGGTATTATTATAAGTAAATGTAAAAATAAATCCAATTACAATTGGCATTACTAAAGATAGGAAAATTTTGAGATTTCGAGAAGCAATTATTAAATCCTTACGTATATAAGCCCATAAAGGAGAAATGATTTTAAGTTTTACAATTTTTCTCATCCCTGGGGAATGTTCTTTCTTCAATTTTGAGTAAGATGATTTTTTAATGCCCTTAAGTGAAAGCTGATAAATCAAGTATGTTAAGATCAAGAAAAGTGTAAACCCAATTATTATATTATACCAAATATATCCTGGAATTTGGAGTGGGGCGATAAATGAAGATAGTAAATATCCCGGGGCAATAGGAAAAGGAATCATACTTAAAATCATCACAATCAATGCGGGAGATTGAGACTGGAAGAATAAGATAAAGAAGTCTCTAATTGAACCTAGTGCCCATTGGACTAAAAACACACTTCCGACAACAATAATAATGTAACTTGCCAAATTGATTAGGCGAATTATATGTGTTTTTTTAGAACCAATCTTATTAATATTTAAAACTCTATTCAATCTTTCACTAAAGAGAATTAAGAGACTTAATGAAAATATTGTCTCTAATATCGAAACTCCTATACTTGTTAAAAAAATTAAGACATTCTGAGTCCCAATAAGCATAATAATAGGAAAAGAAAGAGTTATCACAATTAATGGAATGTCTAAACTATGAATTACAGTTAGAAGAATTAATTTTCTTAATTTTTCTCTTGAAATTGGAAGAGTTTCAAACCATTCAAAAATACTTCCTGATAATATCTTCATTGTATTCAACATAGCCATAAGAAAAAAATTCAAAAATTGGAATATAAAAAATATGCCAAATAGTAAACTTCCAGCAAATAATATTATTTCAATTGGAAAAGTCCCTTGATTGATAAAATCTAAAACTTGAAAGTACGTCAATAATGGAATAACTGGCAATATTCCAAATAAGACCGCTCCAAAAATTTTTGACAATAGAAATCTTCTTTTAAGGGATGTTTGACTTTTCAGATATTTTTTAAAATATTGAAATCTTACAGTTTCTAATCGCTCGATTTGCTCTTCTATTAGAATTTCATATGTAGTAATCTTGGAGAGAGAAATTAAGCTTAATTCTTTATCTTTCATAACGATTAAGAAACAATTTTTTTATTTTCAGAGTCACTCTTTAATAAAAATTAGTGAATACAATTAAAAAACATTTTATTAGAAATTCAAAATGATTTGAACATTATAATTTTTTATAAAATTATAATAAGAATTCGGATTAATACTAATTATAAATATAATTTCTTTACAAAAGAAGGGAGTAGACTTTAAATGATGAATAAGAAAGGATCAGTTCAATGTATAAATGATGAAATTTTAGAAAAGATGAGCTTGAAAAATCGTTATAAATTTTTAAATAATAATTTGATGAGCATTCTAAAACCCAAGGACTTTAACTTTCTGAAGTATGCTCAAAGATTTTTCACTAGATTTGAAAAAAAGCATAACATTACCCATAATGAAGATCTATATGAGTGGATTCCTGAGATTGGCAAAGAAGGCTTAGTAACAAGAATAAAAAGATTTGATGAATTGGATTTAAACTATGAACCTTATGGGATGACTACTGAATTTATGCGTTGTTTTGCAACTGATTTTTTTGACCCACAATTAATTATGGGGATGGGTGCGAGTGTATTAGCTGTGAATCCTCTAATGCTTCACCATGAAGATGTCGATGTTCGTTTGAAAGCTCTAAAAGAATTAGTAACTGGAGAAAAAATAGGATGCATTTGTATTACTGAACCAGAGCGTGGATCTGATGCAGTTCATATGCTCACAACTTGCGATGAAAATGAGGATGGTAGTTTCACATTAAATGGTGAAAAAATATATCAAACAAATGGTGCGAGGGCAGATTGGGCAGTAGTTTATGCTGTTTCAGAAAAAAATAATGGAAATACAATGGCTCAATTTTTAGTGGATACATCATGGGAGGGATGGAATGTTGAAAGAATTAATATCCCTTGGACTCCACGAGTGTATCTAGGCAAAGAAACCTTTACTAATTTACGGGTTCCTCCAGAATACGTTTTAGGCAAGCCCGGTCTAGGGAGAGAACATCTTTTTGAAGGATTAAATCTTGAAAGATTAGGTATAGTATTGGCAAATGTAGCAGAATGTTGGAATGCGATATCCCATGCCGTAATTTATGCTAATATGAGAAAACAGTTTGATCAAGAAATTTTAAAATATCAAGGGGTAGGATTTCCTTTAGCAGATATGTGGGCTAAAACTATGAGTTTAACATTAGCAACTTTGCATATTTGTCAGATTATTGATGAGAAAATGGAGCAATTTGGCACTCTTCCAAAAAGTTTTAATTTAGCTCTTGTTGCTACTGCTTCACAGTTGAAATCTCAAAGTGCAAAATTGTCAGAACGTGTATGCTTTGGATGTGCAGATTTAATGGGAGGTGCTGGTATGTGTGACAATACTTTAATGAGTGATTTAATAGGCATTTCAAGAATAGGCCAAGTTGGAGGGGGAACTTCACAAATTCAAAAATATATAATGAGTCTTGCCTTAAGACAATTATTTAAGATGTTATAATTAATAATTTTTTTTTGTTTTATTTCTTTCTCCTAATTTATAGAGTAAAGTTATATAAAAATTGAATATTGAATATTCAATTTTAGAGTGAAGATAAAATCGTTAATTACAAAAAGGGATTTAATTTTTAAGGGGAAATAAATGAAATTAATATATTAGATTTAAAGTAAAGATTTAGAAATTCTTATAATAATTGGTTTCTTTTAATAATTTTGTTTAAACAGATTGATTAAAATTTAAATTGGTTTTCAAAATAGTAATATAAATTATGAATTCTAACAGTAAATTCGTATTTGTAACAGGCGGTGTAATGTCTGGAATAGGAAAAGGTGTCGCTACAGCAAGTATTGGCAAAGTACTTCAATTTCGTGGTTTTAAAGTGTCAGTGGTTAAGATAGATCCATATCTGAATGTAGATCCCGGAACTCTAAACCCAATTGAGCATGGAGAATGCTTTATTACTGAAGATGTATGGGATTTTAGACCAGTCCCGGAATCGGATGAAAGATCATATAGGATTTCTGAAATCGATCAAGATTTTGGTACTTATTCTAGAATATTAGGAATTGAGATGCATCCATCACATAATATAACTTCAGGTCAAATTTATCTTTCTACCATCCTAAGTGAGAGAAAGGGAAGATTTTTAGGGAAAACTGTCCAAATAATACCTCACGTCACCGATATTATAAAAGATAGATTGATGGAGATTGCAGAGAAAGAAGATCTAGATGTGTTGCTAATTGAATGTGGAGGAACTGTAGGTGATTTAGAATCGAGTATTTTTTTAGAAGCATTTCGACAATTAAAACTAGAATACCCAAAACGCACTGCATTTGTTCATGTAACTCTTATCCCTTATTCTAGAGCAGTTGGACAACAAAAATCGAAACCAACACAACATTCGGTAAAAATGCTTCAAAGTTTGGGATTACAACCAGATATAATAATTGGGAGAAGCGAAAAACCATTGGATAAGGAAATTAAGAGAAAAATTTCTTTATATTCTAATGTGCCCGAAAATGCTGTAATTTCAAATCCTGATTTAGAAGTTGTATATGAATTACCTTTATTATTCGAGGAACAAGGATTAGGCGATCTTATCTGCGAACTTATTGATCTGAAAGCAAAATTAGTAGCTTTTAGTGAAGTAACAAATTATTCTGAATGGGTAAAGATGGTTGAATTATTTAAAAATGCTAAGGAAACCGTAAAGATCGCAATGCCAGGTAAATATTTTAACATTTCAGACTCCTATATCTCTATAAATGTGGCTTTAGAAGATGCTGCTGCTCATTTAGGATATAAAACAGAATTGAAAATGATCAATATAGAAAAAAATACGAATATTCAAGAACAACTACAAGATTGTGATGGTATTTTACTTACACCTGGATTTGGGGAAAGAGCTGTAGAAGGAATGATAAACTCAGCAGTATACGCTATGGAAGATAAAATTCCCTTTCTTGGGATATGTTTTGGAGCTCAATTATTTTTTGTAGCCTTCTGCAGAAAATATCTTGGATTGAAAAAGGCAAATTCAACTGAAATTGACCCTAATACACCATACCCAGTTATAGATATTTTAGAAAGCCAGAAAGATGTTAAAGAAATTGGTGGTACGATGAGATTAGGTGCTCAAAAAATAATTATTGAAAAAGGTACACGACTTTATGAAGCATATAAGCAAGAAGAAATATTAGAGCGCTATCGACACAGATATCACATTCAAGAGAAATTTATTACTTCTGAAGCTATAGAAAAAGGTATGCGAGTTTCCAGTCGAGATGAAACTGGAAAAATAATTAATAGTATAGAATTAGACAGAAAAGATCATTGGATGGTAGGTACACAATTTCATCCAGAATTTAAATCTCGTCCATATGACCCATCGCCTGTATATTTAGAATTCATTAAGGCGTGTGTTAGCAGAAAAAAATAGATGTAGTTTAACTTAATATTTTAAATCTAAAGTTTAATTTTTCTTAATATTTAATTAAGGTATTTATAAAAATTCATTATTCTTCTAATTAACAACTGAAAAATTATAAAAATTGATTGTATTATGCCATTAAAAACACCAGAAGAGTATTTAGAAAGTATTAAACGTCCTGTAAATTTATATTTGTTTGGTGAAAAAATCAAGGATTTCTGGAACCATCCTATTATTAAACCTTCAATTAATACTATTATGAAAATTTATGAGTTGGCACAGAGGGAAGAATACAAAGACATTATGACAACCAAATCCCATTTAACGGGAGAAATAATTAATCGCTTTACACATATTCATCAATCAGTTGATGATTTAATTAATAAAGTCAAAATGCAAAGACTACTAGGTCAAAAAACTGCTTGTTGTTTTCAACGTTGTGTAGGTTTTGATACTGCAAATGCACTCTATAGTATTACATATGAAATGGATAAAAAACTTAATACAAATTATCATGAACGATTTAAGGAATACTGGATAGAGGTACAAAAGCAAGATTTAATGGTAGATGGGGCAATGACAGACACAAAGGGAGATAGAAGTAAAAGACCAAAAGATCAACCCGATCCAGATGCTTATTTACATATTGTTGGCGAAAATGATAAAGGTATTTTTGTCCGTGGAGCAAAAGTTCATCAAACAGGATTTCTTAATTCGCATAAGGCAATTATCATGCCCACTCTCACATTGAGACCAGGTGAGGAAGAATACGCAGTAAGTTTTGGAATTGATACAAATGAAAAAGGAATTACATTAATATATGGAAGGCAATCATGTGATACCAGAAAAATGGAAGAAGGAAAATTAGATATCGGGAATTTTAAATATGGTGGGCAAGAAATTTTCGTAGTATTTGATAACGTATTTGTACCAAATGAAAATATCTTTATGAAGGGTGAAGTTGAATTCTCAGGAGAACTAGTTAATCGTTTTGCAGGATTTCACAGACAATCTTATGGAGGTTGTAAAGTGGGAGTTGGAGATGTACTTATAGGAGCTACAGCCTTAATTTCAGAATATAATGGTATCGAAAACGCATCTCATATTAGAGATAAACTTGTTGAAATGACACATTTAAATGAAACGTTATATAGCTGTGGCATAGCTTGTAGTTCATTAGGATTCCAAAGAGAAGCAGGGAATTATGAAATGGATATGTTATTAGCAAATGTATGTAAGCAAAATGTTACACGATTTCCCTATGAAATAGGAAGACTTGCTGAAGATATCGCAGGAGGGATGATTTGTACAATGCCTTCTGAAGAAGACCTTAAATCAGAAGAAATTGGCCCGTTAATTGAAAAGTACTTGACAACATGTGAAGGAATATGTGCTGAAGATAGATATAAAGTCTTACGCTTCATTGAGAACCTAACGATGGGTGTAGCTTCAGTTAGTTATAGAACAGAATCTATGCATGGAGCAGGTTCACCTCAAGCACAAAGGATAATGATTTCCCGACAAGCGAATTTAGATGATAAGAAGAAGATGGTAAAAGAAATACTTGAAATTGAATGAAATTTTTTTGACTTGAGTTAACAATCTAATTAAATTAGCTTGTTTAATGTACTATAACTATCTAAAATTATAAAATTAATAAAAAAATAGGCGAAAATAGTGGTTAAATTCAAAAGGGGTCATCTTTATTATCCTGAAATACCTATTCATAAAGTTTTAGAAGACACAATTAAACGATTTCCAAATAGACCAGCCTTCTTATACCCCAATTATGTGACCTTCAAACAATTCCAAGAGCAAGTCGACAGATTCGCTACAGCATTGAAAAAATTAGGAGTTAAAAAGGGAGACAGAGTAGCTTTATACGGATCGAATTCAATCCAATGGGAAATCTCATTCTATGCATTAGAAAAAGCAGGGGCTATTCTTGTGCCTATGAACCCATTATTCAAAGAAACTGAAGTAGAATATGAAGCTAATGACTCTGGAGCAGAAATTATTATTGTTTCTCAAACTGAATATCCTATTGTAAAAGCAGTTAAAAATAAAACTAAGCTCAAAAAAATTATTGTAATAGAATCAAATGAAAAACCAGAAATACCTGAAGGAACTATTGGCTGGTCAGAGTTAATAACAAATACAAAACCAGATCCTCCAGATTACGAATTCAATGTAAAAGACGATCTTGCTGCGCTTGTATATACGAGTGGAACAACAGGGTTGCCAAAAGGAACGATGCTTACCCATTATAATATTGTATCAAATATTATTCAAATATCTCAAACTTTTGAGTTAAGTGAATTGGATATTGCTATTATTGTACTCCCTCTTTACCATATTTACGGTTTAAATGTGGGAATGAATCAAGCAATATTGTTAGGTGCTGCACAGGTGGTGACTCCTCGATTTAAGGTAAAAGAATTCTGCGAACTAATTGAAAAATATCGAGTTTCATATAGTCTTTGCGTGCCCCCAATATTTCTTGATGTAGTTAGACATCTTGAAAATCCAAGTATTAAAGGATATGATTGGACAAATTTAAAAATCTTTAATAATGGTGCCGCACCAATCCCTCTAGAACTTCTTGAAAGATTTGATAAACTCGCAAAAGATAAATGCAATGCTAAAGAAGTAACTGTCCAACATGGTTGGGGATTAACAGAAGCTTCTCCGGTTGTAGCCGTAAATCCTATGTATCGTCGTAAGATGGAATCTCAAGGTACTCTACTTCCCGATACATTCCATAAGATAATTGATTTAGAGACAGGTAAAGAGTTGCCTGAGCGTGGTCAGGTTGGTGAACTAGTTATTAAGGGTCCTCAAGTTATGAAAGGTTATTGGAAAAGACATGAAGCTACTAAGGAAGCATTTTGGATTGACCCTAAAACAGGAGAAAAATGGCTGAGGACAGGTGATATGGCTTATATAGACGATGAAGAGTATGAGCATCTTCTGGACCGTATCAAAGAAATGATAAAATATAAAGGTTGGAGCATCGCACCTGCTGAACTTGAGGATTTACTTTTTAAAAATCCACATGTTTTTGATGCTGCAGTTATAGGTAAGCCATCTATAGAACTAGATATTGGTGAAATTCCGAAGGCTTTTATTATTTTAAAACAAGAGTCAAAAGGGAAAGTGAATGAGCAAGAAATTATGGACTGGGTGGCTGAAAAGATATCTGCCTACAAGAAAATACGTGAGGTTGAATTCGTTGATAACATTCCAAAATCAGGTTCGGGTAAAATATTACGGCGAATGTTAGTCGAACAAGAAAAAAATAAACTTGGAATAAAATAAATTTATTGATGTTTTATAGATTGGAACTAATTTTATAATAAAAAAACAGGTATTATTTCGTGACTAATAAAAATAAGGATCTTCAACTAATTAGAACTGCATGTCCAGCACATTGTGGTATTGATGCTTGTGGGATACTTGCCCATGTGAAAGGAGATCGTGTGGTAAAGTTAGAACCAGCTGGTTTTCCAGATATACGAGATCGTCGGATTTGTTTGCGAGGACTCTCCAGTTTAGATATTACCTACCATTCTGATCGTCTTAAATACCCAATGAAACGAGTTGGCGAGAGGGGGGAAGGAAAATTCGAACGAATTACATGGGATGAAGCATATTCCATCATAGTAGAAAATTTTAAAAAAATCGCTGATAATTATGGGTGGAGAGCTATTGGCTGGGTTCTTGGTGGTCCTGGAGCAGGGACTACTAAATTTGGTGCTTATTTAAGACTTGCTAGTTTAACACAAAGCACAAGAGTGAGTGCCTGGGGATATGGTGATGCGGGATTACCATGTGGAAGTCGAATCATCCTTGGGCATCAATTTCCATATCTTCATTTACATGGGACGTTTTGGCAAAGAAAATGGCCTGAGTTATTGATGGTTTGGGGTACTAACCCTGGAGAATCTATGCCTTTACAAAATATGAGAAAAATTATGGATGCAAAGGAAGAAGGCACCCAAGTTATTGTTATAGATCCTCGTTTCACTATTACAGCATCTAAAGCAGATCAGTATATTGGATTGAAACCGGGAACAGACAGTGCTTTAGCACTAGGATTAATGAATGTGATATTTAAAAACAATTTATATGATAAGGAATTCATTTTAGAACATACAAATGGTCCTTATTTGGTAAGAACTGACACTGGTAAGTTATTACGTGGAAGAGATATTGAAGAAAAAAATCTCAATTCTTATGTTTTATGGCATGAGCCATCAAGTTCTCAGAAAATAGTTCGACGAAAGAATGTAAAAGAAGCGAGCCTTACTGGTACTCATACCATAAGTGGGATTAAGTGTAAACCTGTCCTTCAATTATTAATGGATTTAGCATCTGAATATACACTTGAAAAAACAGAAAAAGTAACAGGCATAAAAGCAGAGCTGATTAATAAATTAGCGATACGGATTGCTACTGCTAAAGATGTTACTTTTTTAACAAATATGGGATTTACTCGAACTTACCATGGAGATATATCATTAAGGGGTATGATATCTGTAGCAAGTATCACAGGGAATGTAACAACATCAGTTAGTTCTGGTTATGTACCAGCAACTTTAAATTGGGGTCCATTTCTTAAAGCATTACCCAATAAACCTAGCTATCACCGATTAGGTATATTACACCTATATAATGCTGTTATACAAGAAAAACCCTTTCCAATAAAGGCTGTTTGGTTCGCTTTCATCAACTTTTTAAATCAGTGTGTGCATTATAATAAAATTGTTGATGAATTTTTCCCTAATCTGGACTTTATAGTTCAAACAGAGTTATTCATGACTCCGAGTGCTAAATTTGCGGATTTACTCTTACCTGTATGTAGTTTTCTTGAATTTTCTGATTTTATGTCATTTCCATACCCGTATGTTCAACTGCAACAGAAGGTAATTGAGCCATTATATGAATCAAAATCAGATGTAACAATCGTTTCAGAACTAGCAGAGAAACTTGGATTTGGTGAATATTTTGAAGGTGGTGAAGAAGGAATGATAGATATGATTATGGATAATCCAAGTTTAGAGGGCATTAACAGAGAGATATTAAAAAAAGGAGCTGGGAAATTAAGAGCTTTACCAGAGGGTAGTAATTTTCCATTAACTTTTGGTACTCCTTCTGGAAAAATTGAGTTTTATGCTGAGCAATTAGTAGAAGATGGCGAAGCTTTACCAATTTATTTACCTCCCATTGAAGCCCCCATAAGTAATGGTAAGAAAGAGTATCCCTTAACTTTTATACAAGGTCATAGTAGGTTTCGAACACATTCTTCTTTTGCTAATGTTCCATCACTGCTAGAGTTGAATCCTGAGCCTTTAGTTGAGATAAACCCCATTGATGCAAAGAGTCGAAATATTTTAGATAATGAATATGTCACTGTGTTTAATGATAGAGCAAAAACGACTCTAAAGGCACGAGTTACTGAAAAAACTTGTCCTGGTGTTATAAATATCACCGAAGGGTGGTGGATTGATCAATTTAAAGAAGGTGGCGTTAATCACCTGACTCATGATATTATAAATCCCGTACAAGAGAAAGTTTATGAACCTAATATGCATATGAATGACGTTGCTGTTGAGGTAGTGAGATATAAAGAGGTGGAAAAATGAGTAAGCGATTAGGTATGGTTATTGATCAAGAAAGATGTATAGGTTGTGAAGCTTGCAGTGTAGCTTGCCGAATAGAAAATAATACTGATAATCTTTGGATTCAAGTTAAAACTCAAGGTGGAAATCAAAAAGATAGTCCAAAAGGAAAATTTCCTAATCTTGAAATTAATTTCCTCCCCCAACTATGTAGTCATTGTAATAATCCACCCTGTGTAGATTCCTGTCCAACAGAAGCTCTTATGAAAAGAGAAGATGGACTCGTAATTTTGCAATCAGATTTATGCAATTCCTGTAAAGCTTGTATAGCTGCGTGTCCCTACGATGCAATTAAATTTAATGAGAAAAATAAAATCATCGAAAAATGTAATTTTTGTTCTCATAGAATTGATCAAGGGTTAGAACCATTTTGTGTGATTTGTTGTGAGGGTCAAGCTATGCTTTTTGGTGATTTAAATGATCCTAGCAGTAAATTATTAGAAATGATCTCAAAAAGGAAAGTTTTTCAACTTAAACCCGAAGAAAACACAGAACCTTCAATTTATTACTGTTATCCTAGACCTAAGAGAAGGTTATAGATGAGTTTATCGATATGGTTTAAAATTTGAAAAGATTTTTTTTAAAATAAATTATAATCTACTAAGAATTAAAGTTTCAAAAAAGCTATCAAAGGTAATTAAAAAAAATGAGTAGTGAAACTGAATATAAAAAAGCACTCAATATATTATTTAAAGCAGGGGGATTTCCTTATCCATTTTCAGATACATTGTTTAATATTTTAAAATACACCATCAGAGATGAAAATATAGATCTTGTAATGGCTTTTGAGAATAATATCTCCCAAACAATGGAACAGTTAAAGGAGAGTAGTGGATTATCTGAGGAAGAAATATTGAAAAAAGTAGATGCTTTAGCAAAAACAGGTGTAATATTCAACCAACCTAACCGTTATGGGGTTATGGTCTATCGAATATTACCGATGCATAGGCAATTTGAATATATTTTCATGAAAAACCTTGAAAAAACAGAAGAAAATTATGAGCTTGCGAAATTATTCCAAAAACTCAATGAAGAGTTAAGTAATGTTATACAATCTGATTATGATGGAATGAGTTCAGATTTAGAACAAATACCACCACTCGATCGTACGATCTCAATATTAGAAAATTTAGAAACAGGGGAAGAAATAAACATTATCGTGGAAGAAGAAGTACAGGTCCCAACTGAACAAGTATTACCGACTCAAAAAATTAGAGAATTGATTGAAAAGTATGATGATATTGCTGTAGGTAATTGTTATTGTCGTCAACATCAAGAATTTTTGGGTAATCCCTGTAAGCAGATCGAACTGACACCTAGTTGTATGACTTTAGGCAAATCTGCAAGGCATACTTCTAGCCATGGTTTCTCAAAATTGGTATCTAAGGAAGAAGCCTTGAAAATTCTAAAAAAATGTGAAGATGCGGGATTAGTGCACAAAGCATATCATCTATACGGTGATATTGGTAAGGAAGAAGTAGCTATTTGCAATTGTTGTAGTTGTTGTTGCTTAAATGCAAGAGGTTGTTTGATTTATCCTGTAGTTAGTGCGACTAATTACTTGGCTAGCATCGATGAAGATTTATGTATAGGATGTGGTACATGTGTAGATATGTGCTATAACAAAGCTATTGAATTAAATGATGACGATAAAGCAGAAAGAATAGAAGAATACTGCGTTGGATGTGGTGTTTGTGCTTATCATTGCCCCGAAAATGCTATTTCTATGATTGAAGGTCCGAGATTAGTTAGGATGCTTCCTCCGAGAAAAAACTAAAAAATATTTTATTTTTCTTTTTAATAAGTCTATTCCACTATAGTATAGGCATTTCCAAGGACTACCGCTCTATCTGTTCGTACTTGAATAATATAACGTCCATTATCTTTCCAACCCTCTGTAGTTAAAGTTTCTCCTGGATATACTTCACTTGTAAATCGTGCTTTGAATTCTTTGAATCGTTCTATATCTCCATTACAAGCACCATAAATTATAGCACGTGTTGCAAAACCATACGTACATAGTCCATGGAGAATTGGGCCTTTAAATCTTCCACTTCTACTGGCAAATTCAGGATCTATATGTAAGGGATTTAAATCACCGTTAAGCCTATACAAAGCCGCCTGATTTTCATTAGTTTTATAGGAAATACTAAAGTCTGGTTCTACTCCATCAGGAGGATTTAAAGGTTCAGATTTAGGTCCAGGGTCACCACCAAAACCTCCCCCTTTCAAGTAAAAGAATACCCATTTAGTATCAAATACGGGATCACCTCCGGTCTTCTTACCCGAAACCTTCATATGGATAACAGCAGCTTTTCCTTTATCAAATATATTCTCAACTTCTGCTTGGCAAAGGATTTCATCTGAAGAAGAAAACGATTTGTACAGTTTAATATACTGTTCCCCATGGACAAAGT
>JBHLPN010000109.1:0-9146 GCA_048939445.1 Promethearchaeota archaeon
TTTTTTGAAACAATAGATCATATTTCAATCGGCCAATTCATTAAAGAAATTTCGAAAAGCAACATTGGAAAATTTACCTTATTTATCTCGCTTTTAACTTTTGGACAATGGATTGCGAAGCCTTTTTTCTCAGTCTATATGTTAACTCAATTAAACTTCGAATACTCACTTTTTATGACTATTAATTTATCATCTGCTTTGATAGGACTTATTTTTTTTCCTTTAATAGGAAGATTTGCTGATAAATTTGGAAATGTTATGTTATTACGAATTGGAGCAATTATCATTCCTTTTTTACCTCTTTTCTGGATAATTTACTATAATCCTCTCCAAATCTTCTTAGGCATTCAAATCCTCAGTGGAATAGGATGGACTGCATTCAATTTAGCAACATCAAACTTTATCTATGATAATATTCCATCTAAAAGACGAGGTAAATATATTGCTATTTATAACTCTTTGATCGGACTTTCAATAATGGGTGGTGGGCTTCTTGGAAGTGTTCTTGTTAGTATTATTGATTTCACTTTTATGAATTCGTATCATTTCATATTCCTTTTATCTGGAATTTTACGAATTGCAGTTGTACTCGGATTGCTAAGAAAAATTAAAGAAGTTAGAGTATCTACTAAACCTATTTTAAATATTAAGAATTTGAGTGTCTATAAATGGCTTTATGACCTTACGGTTCGAAGTAAGAGTATGAGAAATAAAAATAAAAAAAATAATTAATTTGTTTAACTGCAAAATTCTTTCTTTTGTTTAGAAATTATTTATAATTAAAAACCTGTTCCAAGCATTACATTAGTTGATTTTATTATAGCTACAACATCTTTTCCTTCCTTTAATTTTAACTTCTCAGCAGACAATTTTGTAATTATAGACGCTATTTCAACGCCTCCTGGTAATTCAACAATAACTTCAGAATTAACTGCACCATGAGTCACTTTTTTTACTTTACCCTTTAATACATTTCTAGCGCTTAATTGTGCCATGAGTTTTACTAGGATTGGTTGATATTTATCTATTTCAGTTAAGCATAATAATTTATTTCAAAAAGTAATTTTTTGATAATCTTTCTTAAACTTTCATTTTTATAAAAGAAACAATAGCGCCCCAATTGAAATCTATATAAACATAAATAGCTTAATTCTTAATTATAGCATTTGAAATTCAATTTTTTATAAACTAAATTCGATAACTTATGTTTGATAAAGGTTGTTGGAAGTGTGGAAAAAATATTGATATTACTCAACAAATTTGTCCAGATTGTGGATATAATTTCAATTCATCTTCTCATATAAAGCCAAAATGCCCGCATTGTAAAAAGGAACTTCATATATATGATTTCTATGCCACAGAGGTGGATAAAAAAGGACGTAAAAAATATAGAGGATTTAAAGGTGAATATACAAAAAGAAAAAAAATGTGGTATTGCCCCTTTTGTGGAAGTATTCTCGGATTTTCAGAATGGAATACCTACTAATTAATTATGTTGCTTATTCTTATAGATATAAGCATTTAGATACTTACTTTCTTTAATACTTATCTCAAGATCAAATTCCTTAGTAAATTCTTTTGGATCAACAGCATTAGGATGACGTATATGTTGTTGTCTTATTAATTCAACACCTTCTTCTGTCAATTCAATTATAATCAAATAACCATCATGCTTCATAACACGAATCATCTCATTTATCGCACGAGGTTTATCTCCGATATGATGTAGCGAAGTATAAAGAAATACAGCATCAAAAGAAGCATCTTCAAAGGGTAAATTTTCAGCAAAAAATGGTTTGAAAGTAATCTTATTATCAACATTTACTAATTTTGCTCGTGATCTCCAATCAGCCCATTTCGCGCCTTTAGGTTCACCAGTAATAACTTCATAATCATTTAAGGCGAGTGTGATCGCCATAAAGCCCCAACCAGTTCCGACATCTAAGATTTTAGAGTTCTTGGCTAATTTTAAATCAGTTACAATTGAGTTTAGAAAATCAGCATCCCGACTAAATTTTTCCCCTAATGATTCTTTTAAGTTCTCTATGGTCATTTAATTATAAGATTATAAAAGTTTCCTATTTCTTATCGAAATCTAAAGAGATCGAATTGATACAATATCGACACCCCTTATTTTTGGGAACATCATCAAATACGTGCCCCAAATGCCCACCACAATTCTTACAAAGGACTTCAGTACGAACCATTCCATGGCTTTTGTCTAATTTTTCTTCAATATTATCTTTATTCAAAGGTTTATAAAAACTAGGCCAACCTGTTCCAGAATTGAACTTATCGTTAGAAGAAAATAACGGAGCTCCACATCCTGCACATTTATAAATTCCTTTTTCATGATGCTTCACAAATTTTCCTGTAAATGGTGCTTCAGTTCCCTTTTTACGGAGAACTTTATACTGTTCTTTAGTTAATTTTTCTTTCCATTTATCTTCAGTTGTTTTAGATTCCATACATTACACAAATAATTGTGAGTATTATAATGCTCGCCTTATAGACATTAAAAGCATTACTTTTAGTTACTTATAAAAAAAATCTAATAATCATATCAAATTTATAGAAAATTAGCCCTAGATTTAATTTTTCTATTTTTCTATTAAAATTTATGGAGAATCAAAAAGCAATTTTTGCTGCTGGCTGTTTTTGGGGTGTAGAAGCAAATTTTCGAAAAGTTGATGGGGTTATTTCTACTCGCGTGGGATATATCGGTGGTTCATTTAAAAATCCTACCTATAGAGATGTGTGCTCTCATAAAACGGGTCATGCGGAGGCTGTAGAAGTTACATTTGATCCATCTAAAGTATCCTATGATGATCTCTTAGATATATTCTGGTCCAATCATGACCCAACAACATTAAACCGTCAAGGTCCTGATGTTGGTACACAATATCGATCTGCTATTTTTTATCTTAATTCAGATCAAAAAGAAAAAGCAATGAGTTCTAAAGCTAGGCTTGAGGCAACCAAACGCTTCAAAAAACCAATTGTCACACAAATAATTCCCGTTTCAGCTTTTTGGGAAGCAGAAGAATACCACCAGCAATATATAGAAAAAAGAAAAAACCGGTTTATGGTTCACCTCGAATAATTTTGAGTATCAAATTTATTCATAAGGCTTAATAATTATTTGATTTTATGGTAAGATCTTTATCTATATATTACAATATTTCTTATTCGCTATTACCTAAAATGAAAAATCAAATAACAATAAAATAATGTGGTGGTTTTAATTTTACCAAAAAGATATATACCTCTCTTAATAATGCTCGGATTTATAATTATTTTGATAATAACTCCTCTTATTGCTGCTGTATTTGGTGTTCCTATAGTAGCAATGAATCAGGCACAAATTTCAATTGCCTCATTTGATTTTTACACACTGGCACATCTCTTATGGGGTTCAGGAATCTTCATTGGAACTTTCACTATAGGTTTTATAGCTAAAAATTTATCCGGTAATCCGCAAGCTCCAGTCAATCCTCCGGGATTTAGGAAATTGGTTATTTATTGGATAATTACGCTTACCATTGCAGTAATATGGGAAATTCTTGAAAATACCCTTCTAATTTTTACAAATATGAAAGTAGAAGCTGATACTGCTCCAAACATAATAACTGACATAATCACATGGGGGATCGGGGGATTATGGAGTTGGTATATGACAGATCTAATATTTTTAAGTGAAAAATATATAAGAGTTTATTACATCTATGGCTTACTAAATCTTGTTTACGGCTTTCTTATATTCATTCTTTTCGGTTTTATTGCAACAAATTTCTAATTCTCTTTTTTTTCATTTTTTTGAGTACATCGCAGGCTTCCAGATAATAAACTCCCAGTACATCCATTACATGAGATACACTCACAAGTGTTATTTCCAGTACCTTTTAACCACTTATTTGGAAGATCAGGTTCTCGAATTAGTGGTCTACATAAACCAATGAAATCTGCATTCCCTTTATTTAATATTTTTTCAATAACATCAAGAGACCTTATTCCCCCAACTAGAATTAATGGCTTTTTGATAACTTTCTTTATTTCTTTGGCGTATGGCAGATGATATGCCTCTTTCTCCTTAGAATCAATATTAATACGTGCTTCAGGATTGAATGCCGGATGCCAACCAAGTTCCTTTTTTTTACGTAAAATGACTTCCCACATACAACTGCTAGTTTCAATGGCATCGAATCCAATTATTGAAAATTTTTTTGCAATCTTCATGGATTCATCCAATTTAATACCCCCTTCTAAAAAGTCATCAACATTCATCTTTATTAAGATTGGAAAATCATTTCCTACCAATTCAACCGTTTTTTTATAAATCTCTTCAATAATTTTAATACGATTTTCAGTATTACCACCATATTCATCTATTCTTTTATTAGTGTAAGGTGAGAGGAATTGACTCAAAAGATATCCATGAGCTGCATGAAGCTGAATTGCATCAAACCCTGCTTCCTTAGCTCTCCATGCTGCTTGAGCAAAAGCTTCTATTGTATCTTCAATATCCTCTATAGTCATTTCTCTTGGCATTACACTAAAAGTTGGTTCAAATACAACAGAAGGAGCCATTGGGTTCTCTAAGACCATTGATTGACGACCAGAATGATGGAGCTGTACTGCTATTTTGCATCCTTTACCATATTTATGAACAACTTCAGTTAAATTTTTCAATCCAGGAATCAAATCGTCTGTATCTATAGCTAACTGATTTGGGATTCCCTTACCATTAGCATGAACATAAGTGACTCCAGTGATTATTAATCCAACACCTCCTTCAGCTAAAACTTTATAAAATTGTACAAGTTCATCCGTTACTTTTCCTTCTTCAGAAGCTATACGTTCGCCAGTAGCTGATCTTACGAATCTATTTTTAATCTCAATTTTCCCAATTTTTTTTGGCTCAGAATAAATTTGTTTCATTCTAACTAATCCTCTCATTTTTTAAATTAATTAAATAATTATTTATATCTTAATTCTATTTTTGTAAAACTTTGAATCTCAACTTCTCAAATATGTTAATTAAAAATATAAATATTATTATAATATTCTCAGATAAAAATATAGAACTTTAATGGAAAACAAGAACTATGAACCATGGTACTTTTTAAGAACGATCTTCATCCAACCATCTGTTAATATCATTTGAACGTTTTTTTTGAATTTTGATCGTTCGAGAAGCCTTTTAATTTTGGTATTATATACTTCCCAGGTAAATCCGTGTAATCTTTGGATTTGACTAAGAATTCGAAATTTAAAAATACCATATTTTCTCTTTAATTTAAAAATTTCATCATTAGGTGGATTAGAACATCCATCATAAATCCATACTTCTTGATTTTCCTTTAAAACTCGATAACACTCATTGAAAACCTTTAATGGTTGCTTCCAATGATGAAATGAACCTGTGCTAACAATTAAATCAATTGAATCATTTTCAAAAGGAAGGGCAACAGCATTCGCTAATTTAAACTTAATATTACTTAAACCTCTTGCATTCCCTGAAGCGATCTCAACCATTTTGCGGCTTAAATCAATGCCATAAATCGTGAGTTCTGGAGCTCTTTTTCCAATTTCTATTGATAGAAAGCCCGTTCCTGAACCTACATCTATTAGTATTCCTTTATCTATTTCCTGAACAATTTCTTGAGCAATTTGTAATTCTGACTTACCTAATATTCTTTTTATAATCGCGTTGTAAAAAATAGCACCTGGACTTGGAATTGCTTCTAATCTTACCTGTATATCTTTAATAACTCTTATTAAACCCATATGTAAAAATAAGGAATTAAAAGAAATAAATGAATTCACTAATTATTCCTAATCAATAAGTGGATTTTTTTCCTCTAAATCACCCAATTTTTGTTGACTTCTGCCCAGCTTTTTGCAGATTTAGCATATTTTCGTAATTGGGCTCGTTTTTCCGCTAGATCATGTAATTCTGCAGTAGTTAATACAGTTAAAGGATGTATTTCATGTTCTCTTCTAAATTCCAATTCAAATTCCAAAAATTTATCCCTAGGTACAAGTGGAATCCCCCAACCACATTTCAAACAAACTAAATGCTTTATCTCATCTACATCTATAACATAATTCATTGGTAATTACCCCCATATTAATAGAAATATAAATTGGCATTTAACCCATCTACACCTATTTTTGGCGTAGAATTAACTCGCCCAAAAATCCAATATTTTATACAAAAATTTAGTGGTGGTTCTCACCTTTATATATTATTATTAATCCATTATTTCTTCTCTATTTCCTTTCTGGATAACAAATTACTATTATCTCCTAGATGTTTGTTTTTAAATAGGAGATATATTATTTTGAATTCAGATATCAACCTAATTTATTCCAAAATCTATAAAAGGTGGTCTAATTTGAGTCAACTTGTTGTATATTTTATTTTAGGTGGTATTGTTTTCGTCCTTTGTTTTGGTATTATTTATTTAATTATTCTTAAAATACTGAAATTCCGTAAGCAAAAATACCTCCCTCAAAGAGCTACATCATTTAAATGCCTTGATGACCATATAGTAAAATCTAAAGGAGAATTAATAATTGATAATCACCTACATCACCTAGGACTTAACCATGAATATGAAAATACAATAAGAATAATAGGTAAATCACTTAAATATGATTGGTATCTGCCAGAATTAGACGTTTATATTGAATATTGGGGTTACTTCGGAAAAGATTATATGAAAAGAAAGGAAGAGAAACTTGATTTGTACCGAAAAGGAAAATCAAAACTAATATCGATTGAAGATATCATGCTTCAAGATATTTATTCAAATTTAGAAACTGAGTTAGCTAAATACATTGAATTTAATGAAAAAACTGCAGTTAAAAAATATTGTCCTAATTGTGGATTTAAATTAGATAAGCGATTTTGAAATCGTCTTTTGAGATAATCTTAAGATTAAACCGCAGAATTGGATTTTTTTAAAGCAAAACTTGTTAATAGGAATAAATATTGGATGAAAATTAAATGCGAAACTAATTAATCTTTGTAAGAATAATTACAGTTAAACCTTACTTATTTTGAATTAATGGTAAAAATAAACAATTCGAAAAATGAACGTGTTATTTTCAGTTTTGCAAAGCTTTTACCAGGAGTAAGAAACCCGGAAAACAAAACGAGCTTTCTAAATTTGCTAAAAAGAGTATATTGTGATTGAAAAAATGATTCATAAAAGACTGGGTCGATTAATCCATTCATTAACTATTACAAAGAACCAAAAAGAATTTCTCCAAGAAAAAGCTAATATTTTGTTTAACGGGTTAAAATCAATTTCTCAAAATCATATAGATTACTGGTCTTCTCTTAATTCATCAAAAAACTCCTTTAAATCTCCTTTAGACCGATTTTGGTTTGGTGGATCTCTCGATAGAGGACTTTTTATCAAAAATCGATTTGATATTTGTATATATTTTGTGTATAAAAGCAATAATTCTCAACTTAATGAGCAAATTAATTTGACTGGAGACTTTCTTTTTGAACTACTTTATTCTAATCTTAAACTATATCAATTAAACCATAGAGAATACATGAAACTTTTAAAGGAACCTCCTTATGGACTCAATATTCCTATTCGAATGGACTATCAAGGCATCTCAATTCTTTTTGACTGCATTCCCGCAATTGAATTACAAGACGGATATCTTATTATCCCCCATGGAACGGGGGGTATTAAGAAAGTAAACATGAAATCAGAAGTAAAAACCCTCTCTGAATTGAACAAAAAGCAAATGGGAAAAATAATGAAACTCGTAATTCTTTTGAAATATTGGAATTTCAATTGGGGTAAACCTATAAAAGGATATCTGATTGAATATCTCATTGATTATATATTTGACAAGATTGAGATTCAGAAGTGGAATGAGGCTGTAAAAATTTTCTTCAATCGAGCAATTAGTATCTTAGATGAGGAGAGATTTTTACCTGATAGAGTAGATGATCATTATTCTGTGTTAGATGAGTATCCTAGTAATGATTTAAATAAATTCCTTGAACTATTTATTGAAGCTAATAATTATGCTCAGAAAGGTAAATGGAAAGAAATCTTCAGCGATTTATAAACTTATATTTTAATCCTCAATAATTATATATTATTCTATTTTTTTCATTATTAGATTATAAATCTCGTCAATATTTTTCTGAAAATTAAAAGGATCAAATTTAATTCCCAACCTCGGTTTTAAAAGCGTAGGTATATGATCTGGATTATTAAAAATTGGAATTATTGGTTTCCCTATTATATCAGCTGCTGTCCACTCCTTTTCGACAGGTTCAGAAACTAATGCATTTGGAGAGCAAAATAATAACATCACATCACATTTACCTAGATTATCATTCATATATTTGATAATATTATCTTTCATATCTTCTTGCCAATAAAGAACATCGCTAATTCTTTCATATTTTGTCAGATTTGCAGCAAGTTCTCTAATTTTATATACTTCTGCGTCTTTTGTTGCATAACTTACAAAAACTAATGCTTTCTGATCTTTTTCTCTTCCTTTATCAATAGTAGAGAGGTGTGTAGATTGAATCTTTTCGATTTCTACTTTCTTCTCAATTAAATCGCTAACTATCCTTTTTTGAGCATTCTTTTTAAATATTCGCTCTATAATCTCACTTGGAATTATAGCAATTATTATAAGAACACTATAAATGAGGATGTTGCTATATTGTTGATCTATAATGCTTAAAATAATAAATAAAATTAAAATTATAATGAAAATCAATGTGATAATTCCTGATATGACTCTAATAGCTTTTTCTTTCCGATTGTAATGTCTAAATTTTACCTTAAGATCTTTAGAGGAAATATGACTTGAAGTAGACTTTTTATTGTTTTTTCTTTTATTTGAAATTTGAAATCATCCCTCTATCTTAAATTAATCTTTAAGCTATAATTTAAAAAATTCTACAAGATTAAGGAGGTGTCCACTATATTTAAAACTTATATTTTAGTAAATCTTATTTTGAAAGCATAAGAACATCATTAAAGATGATAATTAGGTTAATAATCGAAATCAGCATCCATAGAATTTCTTAACCTATATTTTTTATATGCAGATAACTTTTTGTAAATGCTTTCAATTAAATTTTTGGGAAA
>JBHLPN010000110.1:0-9145 GCA_048939445.1 Promethearchaeota archaeon
CAAGCGTTTCGAAGTGGCATGAAGTTTGAAGATAAAGAATTTAGTCCGCAGATGGAACGTGTGTTTGTGGATATATTAGTTGAGATGTGTAGGGATGAGAAAAACAGAAATTGGGAGGCATTTAAGCGGCTGAGTAAAGATTACTTTTCAAATAATCTTTCGGTATTAAATAACAATGACACGAGAGGAAGCTGGTCAATTGAGCAAAGCATATATGCCATACAAAATAGAATCCGCAGATATTGTACAGGAACGCTTTCCGAAATCTTTGTAAAGAAAATAGGAATGAAAGTAAAAGATATTTTTAAGTCTAAGGTGATTGTGGATTTAAGTTCCATTGTAAATCTAGGCGGAGATAAAATTGATGCGTTATTTTTTCTCAATGTACTCCTCAAGTATTTGTATGATGAGAATATTGAAAGAGGGAGCAAAAATTACAAGGGAATAAATCATATTACTATCTTGGAAGATGCTCAATATTTTGCTCCTCAACAGCTTTCCCGCAAATCAGAAATTACTACGTATATTGAGGATATAGCTTTATTATTACGCGGGACAGGAGAATGTTTAATAACCTTAGCCACCCGCCCAGCATTGAGTGAAGAGATTTTAGCTAATTGCGGAGTATTAATCTCTTTTAAAGAGCATATGCAGAAAGAGTTATTACGGCAACTGTTAAATCTTGAATATGAACAGGAGAGATACTTAAGTGAATTAGACCTAGGACAATGTATTATACGCGTGAATTCCATCGAACGACCCTTCAGTTTGGTGGTACCCTATATGAAGCGGGGAGAGTTAAATGATGATGAAATTACCAAAAATAATAGAAGGGTCTTAGAAAAAATAAATCCTCCACAAAAAGTTAAACCACCAAATCAAATTGAAAACAAGATTAAAACTTTTTGCCACTTTTGTGGATCAGAAATGAAAACTCCATCAGAAGATAAAACATGTGGTTTTTGTAAAGCCTATTTTGAAGAGGAAGAAAGATTAAATAGACTAAGAATGACTTATTCTGAATTTAAAGATGTTATTGATTATGAGAGTGATTTTAAAGAAAGTATTGATGGAAAAAACAAATAAATAAGTAGAAAATGAGAGTTTGTTTTGAATGTGGTAAGGAAATTTACACCGCTCGGATCATAGGGAGGATTGTGCATATGTTCGACTTGAAAAGTTAATAAATAAGATATATGAAGAATAAGAGAATAGAAAAAACGGAACTGATAAATTCAGAGTCTGATTTCGAAAGAATTTTCATAGAAATAGATAGCTAAACAATTTTTACTGTTATTACGACAGCGCTATTTTTAGAAAGGTAAAAGATTGGAGTTTTTATAGTTGTTCATAGACCAATTTTAGAAACACATATGGTTGCTCCATTGGAAATCTTCAATTTTGATGGTGTCTTGAATGGTTTTAATTCTTTCATGTCAATGCTTTTTTTCATTTTAAAGTATCTCTTTGCGGTTGTGTTGATACTTCTCGGCACAATATCAGTTTTACGGTCAAGGGGAATGCGGAATCCCCAAATGAAAAGATCATTTTTCTTTCTAAATTCGCGATTTATCGTAGGAACGGTATATTTTATTTTAGGCATTGGATTTATCTTTGATTTCATGATTTATACATTGATTTTACTGTTTAGATCAATCCCAGATATGTTAATAATCCCATTACTAAGATCACTGGCATTTATTCCCCAAGATTTCATTAATAATTTTTTTTTAAACAATAATTTGGAGACCCCCCTTGAGATTTTTGTTCAATATATCATGGGCATAGTGTCATTTTTGATTTTTTTATCCATTATTTTAAATATTTGGTTTTTAATTAACAATCGCGACTATAATCTATCAAAACAAGTTTTTGGTTTGATTATTGGATTTATAGCTGGGTGTCTATTTAGCTTCTCCAGGTTTTTACCCTTATTTTTGCAATTTTAATTCATTTGCCTACAAATTACTTATACTACTGCTTTTTTAAAAATCGCACAATGAAAATTTAATATAGAACTACCATAAATCTTGCAAAACTAAAGGGATTACATTTTCTTTATTTTTCTTCTTCTTAATATAACTACTGTGATAGCACTCGCAATTGCAATGGAAATCAAGAGGTTTAAAATTATTGATATTATTAATTCTCCTAAAGTTGAAGTATCCCTATAATATTTGATGCCAACGTTTCCCCAAGGAATTTGTATATTATACCATTCATATGAAAAGGATTTTCCTCCAACAATATCTACATTTTTGGGCGTTAAATTTATTAGATTAATACCAGATGTAGAAAATATTGGTTGTTTTCCATATACCCTAAGCTCTACTCTTCCTGTAGTATTACCCAACCATTCTGGCGAAGTTCCTAACGAATATATAATGTAAATTAGGTCTCTTGATGCCAAAGGATTATTCATTGTACCGCGGAATTGATATCTTACAACAGAACTACTGTTTTTGAAAAGAGTCACATTACTCCTAACTAAATTGATTGGATATGTCTCAATAAATCCTGGTAAACGAATATTGACTTCTGTGATATTTTCATTCCATGGGGAAACACTTAATAGACTATAAGGGATTTGAGTCTCATTTAATTGTACCTCAAACATAAAATCATTGATATTTATTGCTAATGAGAAAGGAAGAATTAATGGTATAGTAGTTGTGTTTTCTTGATTATATATTGTATAGTTTGCATCAAAATTGAGACCAAGTTCATTAGGAAAATTGGTAGCATTGAACTTTACAATGGTATTAGTATGAGAAAGCTGTAAAGGCAAGGCCTTATTTGGAAATATTTCAGCAATGAATTGGTCTGGTTTAGGAGCAATAGAAGCCTTGGCGTTAGGAATTATAGTAGGAAAAGTTTGTATTAAAAATAATGTAATAATAATTAATGATATGAACCTAAAAACTTTCATTAAATCACCCAGTTCATTCACATTATAAGATCTTATTATCTTATATAAATTTATCTTAGAGGATTAACAGAAATATTTAATATTACAAATTGGGAGAGCCAAAACAATAACAAATAATCTCACTATTTACATTTTTAATTTTTTTTTCTTTTTTCTTTTTAAATTGTATAGATTAAGAAAATGATGTAGGATTTAAGTCATATTTTCTCTTCTTATAGGTATAGAATACAATATTTGCACAGAGAGATAATACGGTAAATCCTATAAAAATTAAGATAGATTTCATAGTGGGATATTTTATCTTTGTATTACTCTTCAGTTTTAAAAACACCAATAAATTTTGAAAAACCCAAAAATTGAGCTTTTAATTATTTTTCGTAAACTTTTTTAATTTTATGACTTAGAGATCTATATAAAGAAAATTTTTCATAAACAATTTATAAAGTGAATTAGAGATGGCACAATTATCTGGTGTTCCAATCCTTATATTAAAAGAAGGAACTGAAAGAAAACGAGGGAAAGATGCCCAAAAAAACAATATTGCCGCAGCAAAAGCAGTCGCTGAAGCTGTAAGAACTACTTTAGGGCCAAAAGGAATGGATAAAATGCTGGTTGATTCGCTAGGAGATGTCACCATAACAAATGATGGGGCCACGATTTTAGACACGATCGATGTTGAACATCCTGCTGCTAAAATGATAGTAGAGGTAGCTAAGACTCAAGATGATAAAGTTGGAGATGGTACCACTACGAGTGTAATTATCTCAGGAGAATTATTAAATCTTGCGGAAGAGTTAATGGAACAATCAGTACACCCAACTATAATCTTTAGAGGTTATAGAAAAGCTTTGCTCAAAAGTAAAGATATATTACAGGAATTATCAACAAAAATAGATATTAACGATACAGATACCTTAATGAAAGTTGCAGAAACTTCCATGAATAGTAAACTAATAGCTGGAGTAAAAAATCATTTTGCTGACATTGCTGTTAAAGCTGTAAGTCAAATCAAAGAAGAACGTGGAAGAAACATTATGGCTGACTTAGATCAAATTCAAATAATTAAAAAAGAAGGAAAGAGTCTTTTCGATACTGATCTTATTGATGGAATTATTGTTGATAAAGAAGTAGTTCATCCCATGATGCCGAAATCAATTAAAAATGGTAAAATCGCTTTAATCAGCTCCTCGTTAGAAGTAGAAAAAACAGAATTCGATGCTGAAATAAGAGTCCAAACACCTGATCAAATTAACAAATTTCTTGAAGAAGAAGCAAATATGCTTAAAAAGCGTGTAGAAAAATTAAAAGATATTGGCGCTAACGTTGTTTTTTGTCAAAAAGGAATTGATGATAAGGCACAAAACTTCCTTGCCAAAGAAGATATACTCACAGTAAGAAGAGTCAAGAGATCTGATATGGAAAAATTAGCGAGAGCTACTAATGCAAAGATTATAAATAATATTTTCGAAATTAGTGAAGGCGACTTAGGAGAAGCGGGAAAAGTGGAAGAAAAGAAAATTGGTGATGACAATATGATCTTTATCTCAGAGTGTGCAGATCCAAAAGCAGTAAGTATATTAATACGCGCTGGAATTGAACATATGGTCGATGAGGCGGAAAGAATGTTAAACGATGCCTTATCAGTGGTTAAAGCGACAATAGAACTACCCTATATTTTACCGGGTGGTGGAGCGTCTGAAATAGAACTAGCAAAACGGTTAAGAGCATATGCCAGGTCAATTGGAGGAAGAGAGCAATTAGCAATTGAAGTATATGCTAATGCGCTAGAGATAATTCCTAAAACATTAGTTGAAAATGCCGGATATAATCCCGTAGATTTAATAGTGGAGTTAAGGTCTAAGCATGAAACTGACGATGGGAAACCCTATGGGATTAATATTGATACAGGAAAACCAGACGAAATGGTAAAGTTAGGTGTTTTAGAACCCTTATTAGTTTTGACTCAAGCAATCCAGTCGGCAACTGAAGTCTCTTCTATGATTCTAAAAATTGATGATGTTATAGCCGCTTCTGGTCTTTCAAAAGGTCCTGTAGAATAATTCAAATAACGATTTTTTATTTTTATTATTTTTTTTTCAAAACTTGTTTATTTCCTTGAATTGATTACCCCACGAAAACTTGGAAAGAATTAAATTAGCTAAATCAAAGAATTTAGTTATATAAAGTGCTGCTGCGAGTGCTTCTGCAGAGCTTAATTTTTCCCATTTACCATAATTTGTGGGATTAGCTGCGATAAAAGGGGGTAATTTTCGAGCATTTTTATATTTCAAATTTTTTAAATTCAAAATATTTTTCCATGAACAGTCAATTACGATTAGTCCATATTTGAAAACTGTATCTCTATCTAGAAATACTAACTCCTTTTGAGCAAAAGGATTTAAGATAACGGAATTCTTTAAAGAGCCATTAATCTTATTTATCATTTGTAACAGATTTAGTTTTTTTAGTTTAAATCCAGTACATTTCTTAGGATCACACTCACGATAATTAAGACAAAATAATTTAGGACTTTCTGTCGGTGGATTAGTAAAATTCATGATTAATACTCGAACAAAATCAGTAAATCTGGAAGATACCATTAATAAGTTTCAATCATACTTATAACTTGTAAGAACATTTACAGATTTAATAAAGTTCTCGGTTGTTCGTTCGTTACCTAATATTTGCAATATGGAATTAATAATATTTCTAGATTCACAAATAACGGGTATCCCTCCATAGGTTAATGTAAACAACCCAATAAAAGATATATCTTCAATATTTGAGGATTCTTCGATTAACGAGAATTTAATTTTCCCTGAAGGACATGCAATTAAACCATAAAAATTTTCAGAATTTTGACCAGAAATTGCTATATAGCACAATAAATCTCCGATAGAACTTCCAACGGACTCTTCCTTCATTTTTTGAAAGGCTACATTAGCATTCGCAGAGAATGCCTCAATAGATATTGGTAATTCTTGCCCACTTATCTCTCGTGCATCTAAAGTTAAACCAGAAGGGCTAACTAACCCATACCTTATAAAAATGGGATTTTGAACAGAATCCAAGACTTTACTTATGGAGGGGAGTAAGTTTGATGGTTCAAAAGTTTCAGGTTTATATGATACAAAGGGAACTTCTGTACCCATTCCAAACAGATAAATTGCACTCCGAACTTTATCACAAAAAATTTCAACTTCTCTTTCCGATTCATCTCCACTGCCAAAAAATTCACCTAACTTCTGCTTCAAATAGTACATTGCGGTGGCTAAATTATCGGCATCAATAGGCCATTCTTTATGATAATCATGCACTATTGTCAGCAGTGTTTCATTAATTCTTATTGTTACTAAACACACTTTATCAAAATATGAAAATGAAATGACTTGGTCCTTAATATTCAAATCTTCCCAATTTTCCTCGCTTGCTGAAAATGCTGCTGATGCTAAACTTGTAATTTGGTTTGGGTTTAAATCAATTTCACTTTTTCTACCTATTTTTGCTATTGAAAGCCCATTTTGATCACATAAAACTACTAAAACCGTGCCTTCTGAAGCACGTAGAATAGATGTCAAATGTTTAATTAAAGATTCTCTTACACTCATTCATGAAACCAAGATTTTTTTATGCTATCTTTTCATCATATATTTTTTGTATTATGTATAATAATAAATTTTTTTCTTTTAATTCAATCGTATTTGATTTTCAAGTCCATCATAAAAAATTTATTTATTCCTAAGTATTTTAATTACATATTAAGGCTTTTTTTAAGCAAAAATTTGCGGGAATTGCCAAGTCTGGTCAAAGGTAAGAATTTGATCCCATACCGACTAGAGGCGGTGGACTTAGAATCCATTCTCATAGGAGTTCGGGAGTTCAAATCTCCCTTCCCGCATTATTCACACTTTTAGCCATAAAATTTTTAATCCAACATTAATTACAACATTCTAACTAAATAATAGTTAATTAATACCTGCAAATCAAAGGTGTTAAAAGACTATATTACCATTCACAAATTAAAAAAAATCGGCTCCCGTAGTGTAGTCCGGCCAATCTTTCAATAGATTTAAAAGAAAGGGTCATGCATTGCGGGCCTTCACCCCGCCGACTTTTTCATGTCACCATCGGCATGAAACGGCAACCGGGTTCGAATCCCGGCGGGAGCATCTAATTGGAAAAAAAGCCTCCGTAGCTCAGCTAGGTAGAGCACCCGGCTGTTAACTGGGCGGTCGCATGTTCGATATTATGTTTAGAATTTAAGCATGACGAGATCCATGCCGGGGGCGTTTTATAATTTTTTCTTGTTAAAATATCAAGAACATCTTCAGATGAACAATTCACTTATCTCTCATCAGCGTCTGCAGCATAATAGATCAACCATTTAGCCATAGCGTGGAAAGATTCGTTTATATTGATGTTCTCTTTTGATGAACAAAACACGCATTGATTACATTTAGCTTTAGTAGCATAATCATCGGCTATATTGAAATCTACCTCATGATTGGGGAGATCCCATTTCATTCCCATAAGAATGATTGGAATAAATCCTGCTTTTTGACGAATTATTTTTAACCATTCAGGTATTTCTCTAAATGTGTCATAATCACTAATATCGAAGCAAATAAATGCTCCGCTCGCACCTTTGCAATAATCAGGTAAGAGTTCACGGAATCGTTTTTCTCCGGCAAAATCCCAAAGTTGCATTTTAACGGCTTCTCCATTGTCCAACGTTTCAGATTTTGTATGAAAACCTGCTCCTATCGTCATTTTATAACCCTCTTCGAATTTTCCTGTACAATACCGCGTTATCATTGCGGTTTTTCCTACACCGCCAGCACCAGCTACAATCACTTTGAAAATCCATGAGCTCTGCATTTTAATCAATCACATATATATTCTAACTTAAAGAATAAGCTTATTGATAAATAATAAAAATTTTTATTTAAATACTTTTTTGCTAAAAAAATCTATTACAGTGAGTTTTCTTTTATAAACGCTTTATTCTAAAATGAAAAAGATTTTTATAAGATTTTATTCTATTATTTTTTAGATCTAAATTTTAATATGTTTTAACAATAAAGGTTGTGATAAGAGAGCATTAAAGACGACGAGATTTGTCCTATATGTAGTTTTCCAAAAGAACTATGTATATGTGATAGTTTAAGCGCCGATGAACAACAAATAATAATTTACAACGATAGAAGGAAATGGGGGAGGGTCGTTACCGTTGTTAGATTTGCTGGTAATTTCGATGTAAATCTAAAGAATATTTTAACGAAAGCAAAGAAAAAATGTGCTTCTGGAGGAACTGTCAGGAATAATGAAGTTGAGCTCCAAGGAGATCATCGCTTTAAAATGAAAAAATTTTTAATTGACTTAGGATTTCCTGAGGAAAATATACTTATACAAGAATAAATATTGAATGTATAAAACTATCAACAAATAAATACAATTAAGATATTGGAAAACTTTAGAAGTAGAGAGATTAATTAATAAATTAAATTAAAATAAATTCTATGAATCCTGTTATTTATAAAGTAATTTTTAGAGCACAACAGCAATTTGAAAATAGAAATCTTACTTTAAGCTTTAAGAATTTAGAATTTGAAAAACCTTTAACTATTTCTGCGAAATTTATATTAGATTTAAAAAAGATAAGTGAAAAAAACACTCATATCATAAATTTTCAAAACATTGAAGAAATTCTCATAATTGGCAATCCCACAGTTAATTATCCGTATAATTATTACCTTATTGTGTTATATACAGTTAAATCCGATGCAAAAAAAGTAGGATATTTAATTGGTAATGTGAAAAATATAGGTGATATTATTATAGGCATTTGGCCTTTTAATGTTCACCTTAAAGATATAACAAAAAACAAAATTTTACATACATTTAATGAGCTAATTGAGAATCCTGACAAATTTAGTAGTATCTGTTTAATAACTCAATAAATTGTTAAGTAAATTTCAAATTTAGAACAGCAATTTTTCATTCTCTTCAACGAATTATATCAATTCTGTTTCTCAAAATTTACGTTTCAATCTTTTTCATTACTCTCTCTAATTCCTCATCAATGCTAATATCTTTAAAATCGTATACGGATATCTCATATTGATTTGAATAATCACTAAATTTAGCTCTACCTTTTATAATAATATCTTTCCCTAGAAATTCAGATGATTTCTTTTCAAGAAATTTCTCAAATTC
>JBHLPN010000111.1:0-9103 GCA_048939445.1 Promethearchaeota archaeon
TAGATTATATGAAAGAATTAATATTAATTGACGAAATTGATGGAGTTATTCTTTTAACGGATAGAGGTAGGGTGATATATTCTTCTTATCATAAATTAGAGTTAAAAAATTTTTTAAAAGAGGTTGATTTCCGTGTTAAAATCTATAATAATTCCATTTTGAAACTTTTTTACACCTTAAAAGATAAAAGGTTTATTTTTTCAGAATATGTTCAAAATAAATATTTTATAATTCTAGTATTTAATTCTCATGTAAAATTTGGAGTAGCGGAACACTTATTAACTCGGATTGTAGATTCTGTAAAAAACATGCTTGTAAATTGATCTAAATTAGTATTAAACTATAGATTTGCCTATGACTATTTATGCTTTTGAAGTTATTGGACTTTAATTTAGTTGAGAAATCCTAAAATTTCAAATCTAATTTATGATTTATAAAAACCAAATTAAAAAATATCCATAAATAATTCTAAAATGGAATTTTTGTTAAAGTGTATAATTATGTCAAAAACAGAAGAAGGATTAAAAGAAGCATTTGCTGGAGAATCACAAGCAAATCGTAAATATTTAGCTTTTGCAGAGAAAGCTGACAAGGAAGGATTTCCTCAAATAGCAAAAGTCTTTAGAGCTGCAGCAGCAGCAGAAACAGTTCATGCTCATAATCATCTTAGAGTCCTTGGAGGAATAAAATCAACAAAAGAAAATATACAGGCAGCGGTAGAAGGGGAGCATTATGAATTCACAAAAATGTATCCTGAATTTCTTGAAGCTGCCAAGAACGAGGGGAATAAAGAAGCAGAAAGGACATTCAATTATGCAAATGAGGTAGAGAAGGTTCACCATGAACTTTATAATGCTGCTCTTGAAGCAATTGAGAAGGGTAAAGATTTAGAAAAAAGTGATATATATATATGCCCAGTTTGTGGTTATACTCACGAAGGAACACCACCTGATAAATGTCCTGTTTGTGGAGCAGTTAAAAAAGTTTTTAAAAAAATTGATTAACTCTTTTTTATTTTTTTTTTAATTGAATCTTAAAATTATATGATCCAAGGAGTATAACATTCTTTGATTTTTAATATATAATTATCTATAGAGAAATTTAATTCTTTTTCAGCTTTATTCAATGCCCCTAAAGTGGCTCCATTATAATAATAACTCAAAATTAAATCAGAGACTTCTCGATTTCCTAAAGAGATTATAGTTTGGAGTCTAGCATTCTTTAAAATCAATTTAAAATTTTTAAATTTCATTTTTATAGAAGCTAATCCTTTTAGTTCTCTTTCTAACATTTGAAATTTTTTTGTTAATTCCTGAATATTCTCTTTTAAATAGAAATTAATCTCCTTTTCATAAGGAGTATTAAGTTTTGGAACAAATGGATTAACATTTACTCGTAATGAATTTCTTTCAAATCCCAAATTATCTAATGATTTTAAAAAATTAATAATGTCAACAATATTTTCTTCCTTTTCATCTGGTAAACCTATTAAGAAATATAATTTTATATTTTTAATTTGAGAATCTCTAATCAGTGTTAAAACTGAAATTATTTTTTCATTAGATATCATCTTTCCAAGAGAAAACCTTAAACTTTCTGAACCTGCTTCTGGAGCAATGGTTATAGTTTTAATGTTCGCTTGCTCAAATATTTGAATTATATCTCTGTTTATATGCTCAACTCGAATTGAAGGAATGGTCAATCTTTTTTCATTTTTAATAATAAACTCACAAATTTGCTTAAATTTAGGATGTGATGATACACAAGATCCTATAAGACTTATTGTTTCAAAATTAGAATATCTTATACCATTTTCAACTGCTTCTTTAATATTTTCATAACTTCTGTTTCTGAAAGGAGAATTATGGAAGGAAGAGATACAAAATTTACATTTATAAGGACATCCTCTATTTACTTCCAGAAAAAAATTACTTTCAAAAATAGTTTTGTCTCCAGATGATTTAGAGATTAATTGAATAATCGGAGTAGGTGATTCGTCAAGATTCTTAACGATAGCTCTTTTAGCTTTATTATCAAGTGCAGGTATATATAATCCTTCAATGAGTCCTACTTTCTCTAAAAATTCTCTAAAAAATATTTTTTGTTCTTTATATAATTGAAAAACTTCGAAAAATAATTTTAAACTTTGTTCTGCATCACCAATAAACAAAAAATCAAAGATTTTGCTTAATGGAATTGGATTGGAGGTGACTACAGGACCCCCTGCTATTATTATTGGGAACTGAGCTTTACCTTCACTTATCAATTTATGGCGTTCTTGAAAAGATAAAGGGATCTCAGATTTTTCTAATATCCATAAGATATTTTTAAAATCATTTTCAAAATGTAGGGAGAATCCTAGGATATCAAAATCGTCTGGTAATACTTCATTTTCAAGAGATCGTAGAACATTTTTTGAATTATAATCTTTCGAAGCAGGGAATTTTAGTTTTAAATTTTCAGGTAAAAAAATGCGTTCACAAGCGATATTTTCAAAAGAATTTATTAAGAAATATAGGAGTCTAATAGAGTATGAAGACATACCAAGTTTATATATATTAGGATATATCAATCCAAAAGAAAAATCAATTTTACGCCAATCTTTAATTATAATATTCTCTGTAATCATTTAAAAGAGTCTTTTAAAATTAATTTTTTAAAAAAATTCAATTTGCAGTTTCAGATTCTTGTTCTGCTTTAATTCTCTTAATTTCTTCCACAATTAGTGGTAAAAAAGTTCCAGTTTTATGATTGATAACAATTTCAGCACGTTCATCTAAATATGTTGGTTCATCGTTAATAATTATTAATTTTCCTCCTTCACGTAAAGTATAAAGAGGTAAATCACATATTGGTGCAACTGTAAGGGAAGAGCCTGCTATTAACATAACATCTGTCTTTTTAGCTAAATCTACTGACATATATTTTTCAAAATTAGGTAAATTTTCACCAAATAACACTACCGAAGGTTTTAAAGGTGCCCCACAAAAATTACATACTGGAGGTAAATGTTTTTCTTTTTTTATTTTACGTAGTAGTTGTTCCTTACTATAACTTGCACGACATCCCAAACAAGTAAATCTATTAATATTTCCATGTACTTCATATACTATAATAGTTCCTGCTTTTTGATGTAATTCATCAACATTTTGAGTAATAACTGCTTTAATTATATTCATTTTCTCTAGATCTGCTATAGCATAATGACCAGGGTTTGGTTCTGCATTGAATAAAGTTGGAGCAATATCTTCAGCCATTTTCCAGAATTTTGAGGGATTATTTAGAAATGATTGAATACTTCCATATATTTCTGGCTTATATTTTTTCCATATTCCACCTTCTCCTCTAAAGTCTGGAATTCCTGATTCTGTTGAGATACCTGCTCCAGTTAACACTATTGCGAATTCTGAGCTAAGGAGCAGTTCAGCAGCTTTTCTAACTCGATTTCTATCCATTGTTTCTAATATATCCATGTTAAAATTGTATAATCGTGTTTAAGTTTTTAATGTATTCAATTCTAATAAAATTTATACTTATAGTTTTAATGTTCAAAATCTCATAGAATTAGTGTATTTTTTACAGCATTAGATCTAAAAAATTTAATATAATTAATTTTTTTAATATAATAAAAGCCTATTAATATAGCTTCTAACTACTTAAAATCTTCCCTATGATCTCAGGTTATACTATTATTTTAGAAGATGATATTTTATATTGTTCAGATGAAAAAAAATACAATGCTTTTGAAATTGTGCTTTTCGTTGCAAAGTTATTGAGATCTATCTCAAATACCTGGCGACTAGAGAAAATATGTTTGAAGCATAAAAAGTATGGAAGAGAAAGGATTATTGTTGAGCACATGGTTACAAAAGCAGGTCAGAATTTATTTTTCTGTAGTATTGGGAATTTTAGTGTAGGCTCAATAGAATCTTTTAAAATGTTAAAAGATTTTAGTAAACAGGTTCAAATTCAATATAATGATTTAGATAAATTGAAATTTTCTTCAGAAGAACCTACATTTGAGGATGTTATTAAGCTAATTACAGATTATTTAAAAGATAAATATTTAGATTCTTTAGAGGAAGAAAAAATTTATGAAAAGAGCATCAACAATGGACAAAATGCTATATTGTATGCAGGGATTTCTGCTCAAGGATTACCAATAATTTCTCAACTATTTGATATTAATCTATTATCTTATTTAAAAAGAGATAAAACAAATGAAAATATTGAATTATTTAGTTCAGATCTGTCTGCTAAATTAGCTACAATTTCCATGAATACAAAAATCCGTGCCAAAACAAGAATTAAAGAAATCCATATTGAAGATACTGAAAATATTGAAGAAAATAATGAGAAGAAAGTTATCTTATTCGGAAATATTAATGGCTATTCAATAGATTTTATCGCTACTGGCAATTTTTATAAATTGAAGGCTATTTTTAAACAATTTAAGTCTAAGATGGCGTTAGATTCTGCTTTTAGAGAAGAATTTTCGGGAGATCTAAGACCCTTTAAACATTTAAAACATTATCTTGATGAAGTTGTAAAAGATTTTGACCAAATAAATTAAATATTATATTTTTTTAAGTTATTTTTATGAAAGCAGTAATATTGGCCGCAGGCGAAGGAAAACGTTTAAGACCAATAACATCTTCAAAGCCTAAGCCTATGATACCTTTATTAGGCAAACCTCTTCTGGAACATATTATTTTAGGTCTTAAAGATGCAGGAATAGATGAAATTTTGCTAATTGTCGGTTATAAACAAGAAGTGATAAAAGAATATTTTGATAGCGTTTCAAATCAACTAAAAATGAAATTAGATTATATCACTCAAGAAGAGTATTTAGGAACTGCACATGCAGCTGGTTATGCTAAGGATTTTATTGAAAATGAGGATTTCTTGATGATGTATGGGGATTTATTTGTAGATCCTGAGATCTTTAAGGTTATAATTAAAAAATATAAAGAACATGATTATGAAGGATTAATAACCTTATTAAAAGTAAAAAATCCTCAGGATTATGGAATTATAACATTAAACTCTGAAGATTTAGTAAAAAAAATAATTGAAAAACCGACTCCGCAACAAAATGCAGGAGATCTAGCTAATGCAGGGATATATATATTTAATCAATTGATCTTTAAAGCTATTGAAAAAACACAAAAATCCATTAGGAATGAATATGAGTTTACTGATTCTATGGATATTTTAGTTAATGAGCTTAATGGAAAAATAGTAGGCTGTACTATAAATAATTATTTTTGGAATGATATTGGATTACCATGGCAACTTTTTGAAGCCAATCGTTTTCTTTTAGATAGATTAAAAAAGCAAATTATTGGAAAAATCGAGGAAAATGTAGTAATCCAAGGAAGTGTATATATAGGTAAAGGCACTATTGTTAAATCAGGTACATATATTCAGGGACCTTGTTATATAGGAGAAAACAACAAGATAGGCCCAAATGCATTTATACGCCCTTATAGCTCAATAGAAAATAATTGTCATATTGGAATGAGTGAAATCAAAAATTCATTAATATTTTCGCATACTGCAGTTCCACATTTTAATTATATTGGTGATTCGATTATATGTGAAAACGTTAATCTCGGAGCTGGCACAAAAATATCAAATTTAAGATTTGATAAAAGTAGTATAAAAATGAAAATTAATGACAAACCAGTTGATTCAGGTCGAAGAAAATTAGGTGCAATAATTGGTCCTGATTCTCAGACAGGTATCAATACAAGTATAATGTGCGGAAAAAAAGTAGGTCAAAACTGTATTATTGGAGCACACACATTAGTTAATGAAGACATACCTCATGACACACTCTATTATCAAGATTCTGATGGAAAAATTATAAAAAAAGTTAATTTATTTTAATTTTACTTTTCCATATCATTTATATCATTGAATGAGTGTTTCAAATTGTATTTTTGGTGACTCTCTTTTTTTAAATTCGCGTAACAATTTTGAGAATTTCATTGATTTACCTTGGTAATTAAGTTCCTCGAGTGCTTGTTCTTGATAAGCAATGAAGAGTTTAGTAGAAAATTCTTCCCAATCTCGGCAAATTGCTAAAGTTTCTTTATTATTTCTGAGAAGACTGTCATGAGACATTATTCTGGTAAATTCTTGAGCAATTTCTTCAATAATATCTGAATTTGCTCCAATAAGTAAATCACGACAAAAATCATCAGTAGAATACCATTCTTTAACTCTTTGAAAGTCTCGGTGAATTTGTGTTAATAGAACATTTCGCGGCCCCTCCCAAAGTTCCATAATTAAAGAATCTCTGTGAAGACGGGGGAATGATAAGAAATCTTCCATTATTCCATGACCACCAAAAAAAGAAATAGCTTTACGTATCATTGCTGGAGCTTCATCAGCTACTACTATTTTCTGCAACATAATCAATTCACGTAACCTGAAGCGGTGCTTACGTTCCTCAATATTATCAATTTTTTCTAATTCCCTTATTCCACTGATCAGTTCTTCTCCAAAATTAATATATTCTGAATACACTTTGAATGCTCCAGCGGCGGATCTCTTGGAGAAATGATCTAATTCATTTATCTGGTTAATCATTAATGGAAATGAGGAAATAGGAACTCCAAATGCAGTTCTAAATTGTGAATATAATACAGCTTCTCTAGCAACGCGCAGAGCACCAGCAGCCATTCCAAAAGCTACATGGAGTCTAGATAATGAAAGTACAATTCCAACAATATCAGCAAGTCCCTTTTCAAGTGGACCTATAGGATACGCCACCGCACCGTTGTAAGTAATTTCTGCTGTCGGTAATTCTGCAGTTCCCAATTTTTGTTTTAACCTGTCGATAGTGAAAGAGTTTCTAATTTCTTTCTCTTTATTACCAGGAAGCCAGGAGGGAACAACAAATGAAGCAACTCTAGTGGATGATTTCACCCCTTTTGGTTTTGCTGTAACAACAGCATAATCTGCGTGCGTTGCAGAACAGAAAAATTTTTGTCCATATATTCTCCAACAATTAGAAATTCCATCTGGGCCTTCTTCCTTCTCGAAAACTGCTTCAACAAGGTTAGCAGGAACATCACTTCCACCTTGAATCTCGCTTACAAATTGTGCTCCTCTCGCATAATCTCCTTTTTTTCCATCTCTAATATTATTGAGAATTTCTCTCGCTTCAGGGCTTAATGTATCCTCATATTTTTGCATAAGTTCAACTGCTCCATGAGAACATGCTATAGGACACATGACACCTGCTTCTCCATTTTCATAGAGCAAAAATATTTTAACAAATCTACTCCAAGCAGAGTTTCGAGTAGGATCAAAAAGACCAAGACTAAAAACTTCTTGTTCCAATATTTCAGTTTCTAAACATCTTTCTATACGATCAATTCTATGATTATGAGCATCAAAATGTTTTACTTTTGTAACTTTTACTCTATTTTCAAGTTCATTTGCTTTATCAGCAAGATCTCGAAATCTAAAAGAAACATAATCGGAGAGAGCATGGAGATCTCTGTTAATTTTTTCATACTCTTCTTGCGGAACATATTTTTTTACAAGAACTTGGAAAAACTCATCATCTTTGTAATAATTAAAATGATTTCTTACAAATAGAAAATCATCAAAAAAATATGGATTATTTCGATTTCCTTCTTGATTTGACATATTTTTCACTTCTAATTAGTATTAAAAGTGTCACAAATATTAAACTTGTGTTATAAACAGTAATAAGATTTTAGAATTTAAATATTAATAAGGTTTTAATCTTTTGATTCCTCAGAAACACTTTCCTCATCTTCCTCTTTAGGAGCTTTAGTTTTGGATTGTGCTAATTTTTTTACATTAATTCTTTCAGATCTTTTGATTTCAGATTTTCTTGATCGTGGTACATCTACTTCAACAATTTCGAATTGATCATCAGGTATTTCCTTATCTTCTCCCCCTTCAGGTACAGATATTAACTTGCTTTTAATTATCACGGAGTTAGACAGCGGATATATTGTTTTTGCGACACGCATAATCTGATTTTGAAATTCTCCGTATATTATCCCAGCAATAAATTTTTCATGATTCAAGCTTGTTGCAAATTCATGTAATATTTCTCTCATTATTCTTCGAATTAAAGTCTGTTGACTACTTCGAGCTCTTTTTATAGTAGTGCACAACATTGTCACACGAAAGATATATCCATCTTTAGTTGTCAAATTAAGTATTGTTTGTATTTTAGTGCTTCCTCTACCAATTAAAGATCTTATAAAATCATTTGTATATTGATGTCCAACAAAAATGGTGTTACACTTTTTTGCTTCCTCATTAGTATCTATGATTCGGAATTTTAGTTTCAGACTAATATCAGAGTATTTTCCTGTAAAATCATATAGTAAAGTTTCTATTATTCTTCCAACTACGTTATCTTCTATTCCAATTACTTCCCCAATTGGCTTAAAGTTAAATATTTTTGGAGTAATTATTTGATACCAACTTTTTTCTCGCCAAGATACTTTCTTTATTTTTGCCTTCTTTTTTCTTGCTCTTGAACTCAATTTAAATCCTCCAATTATCTAGCTACTAATGTTCTTATCTTTTCTGGATCATATTTGAAATCTGCTGCTAATATTTGTTTCTTTTTATAATATTTTATAAGACGATAGATTTTTGATTCTGTTCGATTTAGCCCCTTATGAGCTTCAAGATCTTTATGATTTATCTCCAGATGCTTTCTGATACTTAAGGCTTTTCTTACTAAATTTGCGAGTTCTTCTGGTAAGGGTGCCTCTATATCATTTTCCTCTAAAATCTGAGTTATTTTTTTCCCAGTTACAACTTTTACTAATGGTACACCTCGAGAATCCCTCATAATAGTGCCTATCATTGATTTTGAATGTCCTCTTCTCGCCAATTTAACAACTTCGTTTTCAACTTCCTCAGGTGAAAGCTCTATCCATGGGGGTCTTTCTAGTCTCGCTGGACGAGTACTACCTGATTTTCCACCCTTTCTTGAATGCATCCGAGCCATTTTTGCGTTCTTCCTATTATTTTGCAGTTCTTATAAGATTTAATATAAAATAAATAAAGAACTATACAAAATAAAGTTTTGGAATGT
>JBHLPN010000389.1:0-2863 GCA_048939445.1 Promethearchaeota archaeon
TTATAATACAATTTATTAAAAGCATGAATAGTGAATTTAAATAATCAACGTCCAAATTAAGTAAATGAATGAATGAATTTAATTACATGACATAAATTAGTTCAATTACCAAGCGAACTGGATAACTCATTTTGTTTTTTAGAAAAATTTTTAGTTCCAAGAAAAATCTTAATCCAGCAATAGTCATCTAATTAAATTTTACCTTATTCTAATAAAAAAATGGAATAAAAATTTGTTTTAGGTATTTAAGTCTTTATAAATTCATTCGAAATGGTTAATAACACCAATATCATTTAAAATACTTAATATATATTAAATTTTATACCCAATTATAAGTTAGGTTTAGGTTCTCTGAGGTTTTTCATCTATTGTGATTTATTTTAAAAAAAATTTAAAAACCATTTCTTTTTTTTAATATTAAATAATTATATTTAATGTCAATAGCTCGTGCAGAGAAAACTGGAAAAAATCTTATACATTGGATTTTTTGATGAAAAAGTCACTAGAAGCGTAAAATTCATAGATCTCTTAATTAATAAGAATGTAAAAATTATAAAATTCAAATTTTCAAGAGAAGAGAGATTTCTCTTTTTAAAAAGGTTAAAAAAAATCTTTAATACAATTTTGAAAGAAAAAATAGATGCAATAATATATTTTTCTGATTTCTTTTCTCCATTAATTTTTTTTATAAAACTATTATCAAAAATAAAACATGTTCCATTCGTTAATAAATTTGACATCTCTGGACTTTATTATAAATTGGATAGAAATTGCAATAAAATTAGCTATTTTCAGTATTTAAAATCCTTTATTTTTGATAAGGTCGAATTAACTCTCGCTGACGCCATAGTTTTTTTAACTAATGCTCAGCTTAACCATTTTCAAAAAAGATTTAATATACACAAGAAAAAATGTTTCAGTTTATATCTTGGTACTAATGAATCTATATTTTATCCTAGAAAAAAGAAGAAAAGTATGGAGTCACCTATTATTGTTGGGTATTGGGGATCTTATATTCCTTTGCATGGTGTAAAGTATATCATTGAAGCAGCTAGATTATTAAAAAATGATAAAAACATAAAATTTTTAATGCTTGGAAAAGGTCCTACATTTAACTATGCTGTTAATCAAAAGGAAAGATATAGTTTAGAGAATATTGATATCTTAGGATTTCTACCATTTAATGAATTTATAGAGAATATTTCTAAAATAGATATCAGTTTAGGAATATTTGGAAATTCAGAAAAAGCAAATTGGTGCATTACAAATAAGGTATATGAAGCTATTGCAATGGGTTTTCCTGTTATAACACGTATAAGCTCAGCAACTCGTGAATTGTTTGAAAATAAAGAGAATGTTATTCTATGTAAACCAGCAGATCCTAAATCACTATCTCAAGCAATAATAAAATTAGCATCAAACAAGAATCTAAGAGAAAAAGTCGGATTAAACGCACAAATCCTTTTCAGTAAAAAATGTTCTGACTCAAAATTGGGAAACGATTTATATTTTTTAATTGAAAGACTAATTTATAGAAATAATACAAGGTAAAGAATCCCCTATAAATTATTGTTAATATCAAAGATTTTGTTTTATATCTCCTAATCTTTGAGAATTGATTTTAATTTTGTATTATTTCCCCAAAAAGCTATTGGTACATAATCTGGATAAGGATAATGCCCTAAATTTAATTTTATAGTTCTATTTTTTGATTTCAAATAATTTTCTACAAGTTTTCTTATAGAAATCGGTTTTCCACTGCAACAATTAATAATTCCATTAACCTTACCCTGTAATGAAATTTTCACTATATATTCTGCTACTTTTTCAACGGATAAATAATCTCTTAATTGTTCACCCCCTGACATGTTAAATTTTTCTTCATTATTCTCTAACGCTTTTTCTAATTGAGATAATATAGAATTTGGATTCTGTCCTTTTCCATATAAATAAAAAAGTCGTATCCATTTAAAATTAAAATTATATTTACTTTTCAATAAATCAATAAATCTTCTTAATGTATCTTTTGCTATAGAGTAAGGGAGAACTGGATTAGTCTCCATATCTTCTGATAAACAACCTTCTTTTAATCCATATTCAAAACACGTACCAATTATATTTACATCTTTCAAACCATTTTTTATCATATTTTTTAAAAAATGATAATTTGAAAAGAGATTCTTTTCGATATGAAATAGTTCCTTATAGTTTGGTAAACCTTCCCATGCTAAATGAATTAATATATCTGGTTCTTTAAAAAATGTGAAATAATTATCTTTAGATTCATTCAAATCGCATTGAATATATTCTACTTCATTATACCACTCAAAGCCTTTACTTTTATTAGTTGAATCGATTCCGGTAGTAATAATTTCATACCTTTCTGCTTTTAATAACTCTGTTATAACATAATTTCCAATGAAACCCGTTGCTCCTGTGACTAATACTTTCATATTTTCTCTTATTTTATTAAAAATTTAATTCTATTCCTTTAAAATCGTCATTTAATAATTTTATTTCTCTATCTTTATCAGAGATATTTGTCATTTCTAAAGGCCATTTGATATTTATTTTAGGATCATTATATACGATTCCACCTTCGTACTCAGGATAATAGAACTCAGTTACAAAATAGCAGATTTCAGTATTATTTTCAAGTGTTTGAAAACCATGAGCGAATCCTTCTGGGATATATAACAATTTCATATTCTTATCAGATAACACCTCAGCATGCCATTTTAAAAAAGATGAAGAATCTTTTCTTAAATCAATTGCTACATCATAAACTGAACCTGAGATACATTTTACAATTTTTATTTCTGCTTTTGGAGGGTATTGAAAATGCATTCCTCTTATCGTTCCT
>JBHLPN010000390.1:0-2855 GCA_048939445.1 Promethearchaeota archaeon
GCGGGATTAAGTTGGAATACAATTTTAAAAAAACGTGAGAATTTCAGAGTTGCGTTTGATTATTTTGATTACAATAACATTGCGAAATACAATGAGCAGAAGGTTGAACAATTAATGAATAATGAAGGGATAATAAGGAATAGACGTAAAATTGACGCTACTATTGCAAATGCTAAAGCTCTTTTAAAAGTTAAAAAAGAATTCGGTTCATTTGATAAATACATCTGGCAATTTGTTAATTATAAAACGCTTGATAATAAGTTTAAAGAACTTTCAGAGTTACCCTCTAAAACTGAACAATCAGAACAAATGAGTAAAGATCTGAAGAAACGAGGGTTCAAGTTTGTTGGTCCGACTATATGTTATGCTTTTATGCAAGCGGTAGGGATGGTTAATGACCATGTAATAGATTGTTTTAGATATGAAGAAATTAATCAAAATCTTGGCAAATGAAAGTTTTTTTATTGAATTTTACTTTTGACGATAGCGTGCTTTTCAATAATTTTAAATAAAGTACTGAAATCTATCGGTTTTTCTAAAAATTCAATTGTACCAATTTCCATAGCTTTATTTCTAACACTATAGTCAGCATTCTAAAGAAAAGTAGAAAAGAATTTATATTTAATCTTAACCGATATAATCCCATTTTTTAGCGAAAGTTTTGAACAAGGGTTTATTGAGAATTTAATAAAAACATTTTTATGTTTTTATAATAGATTGTATGATGGATAATGAGGTGCGAAGGCTGCCTTTGTCGAGAAAATTTGTATATGTGTTTTTTCACTGATCAAAATAGAGAAATATATTTATGTGCAAGATGTCTTGGTAAAATGTTATTAGAGGATCCTCCTCCTCCAATTTATAATATGAGTAAACTAGCTTATACCTGGAAAAAAAAAGATAATATAAAAAATTATTAAATTAAATATCTTAAATCTGATAAGGAGCCCTTATATGTAGGCTCTGGTATTTCAGGATGAAATTTTATATTTTTTTGTAGTATGAAAAAAGTTTTCATTCCTAATCGAGCGGCTACCATGTCCTTTTCCTCATCCCCAACCATTAAGCAAGCCTCTGCAGGATATCCAATTTTATCTAAAATCTGATCATAATAAAGTAAATGGGTTAAAGACTTAGTAGCATGGCTATTTTCTATTGTTGTTATTAAGCGATATGGAAAGTCAGCTACACCGGCCCATTCTAGACGTTGTTCAATTGCAGTTGCAGGAAGAAGTGGTGTTGTAGCAATAACAACATCATAATCCTTTTCGAATGCTTTTTGTATCACTAATCTTGCTTCTGGCTTTTTTCGAGTATATTGACGAAGTCTTGAAAAATCTTGTCTGTAGAACTTATCAAGAAATGGCATAATCTCTTCCCTTGTATACCCTTCTAAGGGGAAAAATAAATCAGTATACACATCCTCATTGGTTTTACTACCATCATTTTCTTCAATAGCTTTAGAAGCTTTTAATATTTTAGAAATAAATTTCTTAGGTGGTATTAAATGTGCTACACTCTGAGCTAATAAATTCAAATATTGTGATATAAATTTATCCAAATCAACATCTAGTAATGTACCATCCAAATCAAAAAGTATTGCTTTAATTTTACCATCAAGCGTGTTGTTCATTCTACTAACTTGAGATGACAATAAATTTTATCTTTATTATTGGAAGTGATTTATTATATTTACTTTTTAGCTTCTTAGTCTTAACAAAAAAGTTGAAAATCTTGAACAAAGAAACAAATATTAAAAAAAGAGATTAACTATTTACATAATTCTTATTTAATAATAAAAAGTTTTTATAAAATTCTATCTTTTTATACAATTAATATAAAAATCATCATTATATTTGTGTGGATTTGGTAAAATTAGAGTTAACTGATTTGAATCAAGGGTCTGTCTTTATTGGAGATAAGTTAAATGTTCGTGCTAAATTCAATTTTGAAGAAGACACGGATATTTTTTGGAGCGGAATAAGATTAATTACAAATCCTCCATGCCTTAAGGAGCTCCAAGTTTCAAAAGAAGAAATTTTTTCAAAAGGACATTTTGAACCTGGAGAATATATCCGTGAGAAATCTCTCCTTATAAAGAGTAATGTTGTTCCAACAATAAAGAACAGAAATCTCAATTATTCGTTAAAACTTATTTTAAGACAACCAAATCCAATTAATCCTGAAGATGATTTAGTTATTAACAAAACTCAGAATATTGAGATAAAGGCTAGAAATGCTGGACTTCTATCTAAAGAACCAAAACCAATATCATTTTCAATCTCAGGATTGAATGTTCTTTTAACAAAAGATGTTTTTAAACCAGGAGAAACTATAAAAATTGGTTATACTTCAGAAGAACTAAAACAAGTCGAAATAAGATTGCTCCAAAATTCAAATCTAGTTTGTTATTGTGAAGCATATGGTCAAAATTGTCGAAAGGTTGAAGAACTCCCCGCCGCAATTGCTGGAGATGTCCGAACACAGAATTTTGAAAAGGATTTTTTACTTTTAAAGGTTCCAGAAGTAGCTGAACCAAGTCATAATTATTTATGGTCTCCTTCTGAAAAGGAGCAATTTGGGTTTAGATATGGTGCATATACTAAGTGGAGTATATTGGTTATTGGAAAGAAAAAACCAGAATATGGATTAGAGCCAATTAAGCTTGAAATTCCTATAACAATTTCAGCAAGACCGATATCTAAAGAAAGAGGTGGTGTTGATTTATTCTCAGAAGGAACTGCCACGGCACCTTCTCTTTTTGAAGGAATTTCGAGATTCCAAAAAATTTACAAAGTTATTTCAATAGATTCTGATATTGAAAAATATGTGTTGAAAATAAAAAATATATCAAA
>JBHLPN010000391.1:0-2845 GCA_048939445.1 Promethearchaeota archaeon
TTAATCTTTTTTTGAGACTTCAGCTCTTTTAAGTGTGAAATAATCATTTCTGTATTTAAACCATTTCTAGAAAAGGTTTCAATAATCTGATCCTGCCTCATTGGGTGTCTTTCAAGTATCGAAAGAACTTCTTTTTTGAAATTTGACGAATAAACTCTGAATTTTCCTTCCTCAGGAAAATTTATATTAGTATAATTACCAAAAATATCATTTAGAATTGAAATTATATTCTCATTAGGAATTTTTACCCATTCTTCAACTGGAGGTCTTATTGGAACATTAATATCAATTCTATCTGGTTTTATCAAATCTAGTTTTTCCTTTATTTTTAATAATTCTTCTTTTGTATCATTAATCCCTTTCATTAACATTACTTCTATCCAAAATCTACCAGTAAAAATTTTCCTAAAATCTATGAATCCTCGAATCAAATCTTTAAAGTTAATAGAGGGATGAGGACGATTTATTTTTATGAATGATTTTTCATCTCCAGCATCTAAACTAGGTAGAACTACATCTGAACAAATTAATGCATTCTGAACTTCTTTTTGATAAAGTAAGCTTCCATTTGTAATTACACAAACAGGTTTTTTAGATAATTCTTTAACTCTTAAAATCAATTCCTTTAGATCTTTGTATAATGTAGGTTCACCACTTCCTACAAAGGTTATATAATCGATATCATTCTCGTATATACCAATAGCTTGTTCTATTTCAGCTATAACTTTTTTTTTAGGGAGATAATTTTTCCTAATATTAGTAAATTTAGTTGTTTTTCCCAGTTGACAATAAATACATTGATAATTACAAGTCTTAGAAGGGATTGGATCAATTCCTAATGAATTTCCTAATCGCCTACTTGGGACAGGTCCATATACATATCTCATATCATTTTTTAAAAAAATTTATCAAGTATTTTGGATCTTGTATTTCTCAATTGCACGTTTTAAAGTAGTTACCGCTAATTCAGCACAATGCTTATGATCTTCTGGTAACCCTTTTAAAGCATTATCAATATCTATAGGTTTCATTTTTTCTGCAAATTCTAATTTTTTACCCTCTACCATCATAGTAATTTGACTCCCTGCTGCTACAGTCGCACCACATCCATCGGTAATAAAATTTGCTTTTTCAATAATATCCTCGTTAATCTTCAAAAAGAATTGCATTGTATCACCACAAGTACCTTCATAAGCATGCCATACACTTATTTCATTATCTGGGGGTTTACCCCAATTTTTCGGATTTTGAAATAATTTAACAATATATTTATTATATCTTTTAATTTCTTCTTCAATAATTTCCTTTTGAATTTCCTCTACCCATTTATCTAAATTGTCTAGTGGCATTTTATGATTATTAATTCACGCTAATTCTATTTATAGAATCTATTGTTTTAGATTTGATAATTTATAAAATTTAAAAATTATTCCTTTATTTTTCCAGTATTTCTCGGATCTTTTTAACCGTTTCTTTAAAAGCCTTCGTAGAGTCACTACTCGGATATTTTAATATAAAGGGCATTCCTTGATCTCCTTGCTGGCTTACTTCTATTTCGAAAGGAATTTTACCTAATAGTTGAATATTAAAATCCTGAGCTGCCTTTTTAACTCCTCCTGGAGGATAAAGATCAATATATTCTCCACAGTGGGGACAATTAAAACCTGACATGTTCTCAATTAAACCTAATACTTTTCTTTCCATTATCTGAGCCATTCTGATAGTTTTTCGAGCATCCATTAAAGCAACTTCCTGAGGGGTTGAAACTACAATAACATTTTCATCAGGTATAAGCTGTAAAATATCTAACGTTTCATCAGATGTCCCTGGTGGTAAATCACAAATTAAATAATCTAAATCTCCCCAAATTGCTTCCCCTAGAAATTGTCGAACAGCACTCATTTTCATTGGCCCCCTCCAGATAACAGGTGAATCTGAACTTTCAATGAGAAATGCCATACTCATTGTTTTAAGATTTAAAGGCCCATTTACCGGATAAAATCTTTTTTTCTCTGGATCAACCCTTGGTTTAAGATTTGGGTCTATTCCCAACATCTTTAATATATTTGGGCCTGTTATATCCACATCTAAAATTCCAACTCTTAGTCCAACGCTTACCAAGCTCATTGCAAGGTTCACAGCTACAGTAGTTTTTCCTACTCCCCCTTTACCAGATATAACTACTATCTTATATTTAATTTTCTCCATGTTTTTCTGTATATTTTCTGTTAATAGATCCATCTTTTCTTTCTTTCCTTGTTCAACAGTCTTCTTCAAATCAATATCTGGAATTTCTTTTTCTTGGATATTATTACACCTCTTAATTGTAATCAAATTTAATGGTTAAATTTATATACTTTCAAGTTTTGTTATTAATAATAATGAATAATTATTCATTATTAATTAAAAACTTAATGATTAAGAATTATAATGAAAAAGGTTAGAAAAAAATGAATATTATCGCAGTTCCTTCAATGGGTAATGGAGGCTTAAATGATCAGATGAGTCCTCGTTTTGGAAGATGTGCAAGTTTTACATTTGTCGAAATTGAAAATAATGATATTAAAGCAATAAAAGCTGTCCCAAATCCTGCTGCAAATGCAATGGGGGGTGCAGGAGTACAAGCTGCTCAAATAATTGGCAATAATGGTGCTAATGCTATAATAGTTGGATTTTTAGGACCAAATGCTGCTAGTGGACTTAATGCTTTAAATTTGGATATTTTCCAAGCGCCAAATCAAGCCATAACTATAAAAGAAGTTATAAATCTTTATTTAAAAGGAAAGTTACAGAAAATTACCTCCTCTAATGTTGCATCACACTATGGAATGGGGGGTGGCCGAGG
>JBHLPN010000112.1:0-8998 GCA_048939445.1 Promethearchaeota archaeon
TGTAAAGAAAAAGTTGTAATAAATACTCACGCTCAAAGAAATTCATTAATTCCAACCATAACGGTAATAGGATTAAGTTTTGCTGGCTTGTTAGGAGGTGCAGTTCTCACTGAGACTACATTCAATCTAAATGGAATTGGTAGATTAATGATCGATTCAATTAGATTAAATGAATACTGGATATTAAATGGTTTAGTATTTGTGATTACCATTATATTTGTATCGATAAATTTAGCAATTGATGTGCTCTATGCTATGGTCGACCCAAGAATTAGATATTAAAATCTAAGAATAAAATTCTCTTTTTTTCTATTTAAATTTAAAAAATAAATAAAATTAAGAATTCATTAATGCTTTCGCATTATTCTGCCATTCGTTAACTGTTTTTGCTGAAGCTCCTGAAATACTGGCTGAAAGCTCTTCCGGATTCGCTGATAAGAGATCTGAAATTGTCTTTATGCCTTGAGCATTTAAATTCTCTACTGTTCCCTTGCCAATACCTTTAACTTGTATTAAGGGGAATTCATCACCAGAAGTTTCATTAAGTTCTTGAGAATTACCCTCTTCATATAAAGTCTCGATATCAAAATCTAATCCAGGTGATTCAAGAAGATCAATTTTATCTGTATCGGCAACCCCAGCTCCAGTTATGAAAAATTCACACTCTTCTGGGGGTAAATCAGGGGCATCCACAATTACAGCCCTTCGCTTTAATGAATTGTTTGATGAGAAACCCTTCGTCTTAAACATAACTCTGAAGTGTGCTCCGTGAGCTATAATATTTCCACCTATAGCATCATCAGAAGAGAACAGACCCATCATTTTAGTTGCTACTTGATTTGTAAGTAGAACAGCGCAGTTATAGGTCTCAGCAATTCGAGATAATGCATGTATCATATTATTAAGAACTGCTTGTCGGGGTGCTAATTTCCCAATGCCAATATATTCTGCCCTCAACAATGCCATTAAGCTATCAATAACAACTAATCGAACTCCACGAGTCTTACAGAGAGCTTCTGCTTTTTGAATCATTTGAGACTGATGATCAGACGAATAAATCCTGGCATGAAATATTTTTGAAAGTACATCTTTAGGATTGAGATCAAAACGTTTTGCGATACGCTTAATCTTTTCTTTTGAAAAAGTGTTTTCAGTATCAATATAGGCAACAGAACCGTTTATTCCCCCTTTTTTTTCCGGTAACTGAACTGTAACTGATATGGTATGTGCTAGTGCTGTTTTTCCTGATTTAAAAGGACCATAAACTTCTGTGAGCTTACCCGTCTGAAAACCTCCCCCTAAAATCCGATTAAGTTCAGAAGATCCAGTTGTAATATACTCCACATTGTCGTCGATTTTAGCAGCGGGAATAAAATCTGTCATGCCTAATGCGTTCCTTGCATTCCAGATTAACTTTTGTGCTGTTTTTTCACCCAATCCATCAATAGACGCAATATTAGAATGAGGACTCATTGCTAAAGCTTCAGCAGTGCTTATTCCATTTTCTTGGAGTAGTTTTATTTGACGTGAATTGATACCTTTTACTTGATCTAAATCTGCCATTCTTTTTTATTATCAACTCCTTCTAATTGTTTTGATTAAGAAATAATTCAGGTTAAATTATTTAAAGAAAAAAAGAAGAATTTAATTACACATTAATTCCTAACATGCAAAAGAAATAATTCAAAATGGTTGAATGTGAAATTCAATGGAAAATGAAAATATTAAAAAGAGATTCATAGGAACATGGGAGCTTGTTTCTTGTGATATGCTTTCTATTGAGGGTAAAAATTTAGGAAAATGGAATGCTAAAGGACGTTTGATATATAATGACAAAGGATATATGTCGGCTCAACTTATGGGTTTGGATCGACCAATTTTTAAAGCAGGGAAGTCAGATGAGGGAACAATCGAGGAAATTAAAAAGGCATTTATAGAATGTGGTTCATATTATGGAACCTATGAGATCGACAAAGAAAAAAAAAGAGTCATCCATCACATCGAATCAAGTTTATTTCCGAATTGGGAGGGTACTGATCAAGAAAGATTTTTCAAATTCTCAGATGATCTACTAGAATTAAGAGCACTAATTCCCGAAGAAGAGATTGAATATATTCTTGTATGGAAACATTTGTAATATTAAACTAAATAAGTATTTTTTATATATGCTTACCCTTAATTTCTGTAATATTACATTTTACATATCAATAGATGATAATTAGACCTCTTTGCTCTAATTAATATTGAAAATTCCACTCCAATAAAATAGAAACAAAAAAGAAAAAAGAGATTAAAAAGAAAAAAAATAGATTTTATGCTTTAGCAAGTATTCCTAAGATTCCAGCAATTATGGTTAAAATCCCTCCAATATGGGCAGTACTAATAATAAGCATTAAAATCCCTAAGACAAGTATTACGATGGGATTATAAGGTAAAGGTGTGTCTGGCTTATATACAGTCAGTAATAATAAAACTGACAAAATGAGTCCGATTATCGGCCACACGATTCTAAAACCCCAGAAACCATAATATCCAGTAAATCCAGCAATGCATTCGATTATGCCCACTATACCACCAATAATTACTAAAATTTTCATATATTGCTTTAATTCCGCATCACTTACCATAATTCATCAACTTTATGAATGATAAAAAGAATTAGATTTTGAAATATTTAAGTGTAGTCTTTTTTGATTAAACATTTATATTTAAGAATTTTTTTGGAATTGTTTTGGCTATTGTTATTATTATCATTATCTATGGTGTCTTTCTTTGATTATATCTTGAGTTCTGTTAGAATTAAGTACACTCATTCTTGAACTACCTATATAATTTTGATACCCCTATGTTCTAGTACATATTGAAAATGCCAATTTAACATATTGAAAATAACGTGTAAATTCTTTTTATCACTATTATATACATTATTTAAAATCATATCTATGGTATTTATTCTATCATATAATTTATAAAAGAAAGGTTTACTCTTTTGGAGTGAAGGACTATAGGTATACTCGTGTATCATGATAAGTATAATCTTATTTCTTTTACAGAATAAAAGAAGTGGCATCAATTGCGTTTCGTAAAAACTATCTAATAAAGATAAAGCATGTTTTGGTGTTGAATATTGAGTTAACTTATAACGTAAATGGTGAGATATATTATCTATAACAATATATTTTAGAAAAGGAGGAATAATTGTTGTTGGATTGATAATCTTTTGTATTGTGGAAGATTGTTCCTCATAATTATGAACTGGTTTTTTCTTAGGAATAATATAGATATTTTTGGTAATATATTCTAATTCTTTAGGATTATCTTCAAAAATATGAGTTAACCGTTTGAGGGTGAATTGATCACTTGCTTGAATCCAGATACATGAACTTGTGTAGGGTTCTTTATATGTTAAGAACTTTCCAATTAATTGTAGAGCAAGAGTTGTTTTGCCGGTACCAGATTCACCCGAGATAGATAATATATTATGAAGAGAAAGTATCCTTTGAATTCCTTCAAAAAAGTTTATTTCTGATTGCATTTTAGTCTTCTTCTAATAATTCGAGTACTTCTTGCTTTAATTTTTCGAGATTTCTGTCTTTTTCTTCTTTCATTTCATTTCTTACTTGATTATTGGTACCATCTGAGGGCATATTCATTAATTGCTGGATCATTATTAATGTAATTAAATCGTCCATTCTATTGTCTTTTTGAGTATTCTTTCCGCTTAAAAATCCGAAGAATCCTCTATTTGAACCTGAAGATCTTGATTTAAAAAAGAAATACACTCCAATAAAAAGCACAATGATTATTATAGCATATATAGGATTTTGCTGATAGAAAATAAAAAATCCGATTATTAATGCGAGATAACAATATCCTTTCATTTTATTCCACCTTGTATTTTTCCTTCCATGGTTTTTTTGGTTTATAATGTTGTCGAGAAAAACGTTTGAATCGTATTTTCTCAGGTTTTTTAAAATTACTTGATTTAAGTCGTATTGCAAATTTTCTTAATCCGACAAATGTAAATTTAAGTACCAAATAAATACCAGCAATCGCAAAATAATAAAAAACATCCAAAAAGAATGTTATTTGAGTAAATACTAAAATTAACCATAATGCTAATATTGAAAGGCAAACTAAGAAAATTTGAAACCATGAATACGCAGGTGCTATTCTAAATGAATTAGTTAGATATTGTAAATCCCCCTTTGAAGGCGATGCCGTTAAAAATAAGGAAAAAAGTAAAAATACCGCTATAGTTTTTATAATCGGATTAAAAATGGGATTTAAAATTACACCAAACCATAATAAAAAAATAAGCCATGTGCTAATATAAAGTGGACCAAGTGCAACCACGAAAGCTTGGAGGAAACTTGGAGGATTCTCAAGTTTAACCGATCCATGAGGGTCTCTCTTTCCATGTTCACCTCTCCATTTGATATTCATTTTTTCTGGAATTTTACCCACTGCCATGCTCATTAAATAATGAGCAAGTTCATGAAAAATAACTCCAATATAACATAATCGCATTGCTATTGGTTTTAGTATACCTACTCTCTCATTTAATAAAAGATGTGACATAACCCAAGAGATAATTAATATGATCAGAAAGATCAATGGTTCTTGAATCATAAAAAAATATACTATTATCCAAATATAAAGGAAAAAATGATTGATTTAAATATTTAAAATAAGATTATTATATGTAAAATATCACTTAATAAGCAAATTTAATTGACTAAGAAGTAGAGGCTATTAAATTTGAATAGTTAGATTTGTAACAATGAAAATTGTAAGGTTTTACCTACTCTATCTCTCAAATTTATACTAAGGATTTCATCTTTCTTTACTAAAATTTTTCCGTTAAGATATTATGCATGAGATATCCTAATAAACAAATTGATCTTCATGCTTTTTATGTTGACAAAAATGTCAGTGATGAATAAATTCGAAAATTTGTATACATTTTTGTCACTACACAAAAACTACCCCTCAAAATCAGGGAGAAGAAAGCTTCTTTTCATCGATCAATTTTTGAGGAAAAGGTTTAAAAACCAAACTCCTACCTTATATTCTTTAGATAAATTAAAAAAAATAGTGATCAAAGCATTGGCAACGTATAAAACACTCCAAGATAGTTCGCTACCCCTTAGTTATTCATATCTTACATGCGATATTTGTGACTCCGCAGAGATTGAAGGCACTACTGAGGGGTATGTATGCCGAGAATGTGGTGTAGTATTAGAGACCCAGAAATTACAGTACGATAGGCCTTATAATGATGATATTATTCAGTATGCAAAGGGCCTTGGAACGACACAGATTGGAACCAGAAGGGAGAGAGGAATTTCTCCTAATTATGAGAAGCTTAATAGATTAAATAGACATAATTCAAGAATTAGTAATGAAAAGGCAGTTCTTGAACAAGCCCGTTTCGAAATTTCAAGAATTTTTGATTATTTGGATTTAACAGACTATAATAATATAAAACACATGATATTAGAGAAGTTTAAAGAGATTCGATCTAAATTACGACCGGGATTAAAATATAGGAATACAGATAAATTAGTATCAATAATTACTTACTTTTGTCTTAAACTCCGAAATGTTTCAATTAACTCGTATGACTTAATAGAAGTGTCTAAAATTTCTAAAAAGGAATTTAATGATTTCAACTTACAAATTCAAAGATATTTACCGGAATATTCTGAACGCAACAGACAAGATTACATCCTTCAGAGGATTTTTGAAGTTTCTGAACATTTTGAGTTAGGAATGCAATATTATTATCTAGCAAAAAAGATTTTTTATAGATTATGGAACGGTATTAAGAATACTACTGACAATGTGGTTGCGGGGTTAATAAGCTCAATAGCAGTATTATGTGGGTACAAAGATAAAGTAAGTGTGAGTGCAATCTGTAACAGATTAGGCATTAGAATGAGCACAGTTCAAACACAAGTTAACAAGAAAATATTTGAGAAATTCCATGTTGAGGGATTTGTTAGCCTTATAAAATCTTCAAATTTATTAGTAAGGGTAATGAAAAAGCTAAAAATATTGGAAGAAACAGATATAGACCTAGAAAAGGATGAAAAAGTTCCTGATAAAGTTGAATTTGTTCTTGGGAGTGTAGAAGAAGTTTTTAACGTTCATGAAAATGTAGATTATTATTATTTTGCTTTCAGTGGAGAATATAGAAATCCTACTATTATTGGTTTTAAAATTAATGATTTTCCTTTAATATTTGAAAGAGAACAGCCTCTCAAAACGCAAGCAGATATATTACTCGAATTTGAAGTTTACAGATATTTTAAATCGAAGGATCCACCTATAATGTCTAATCGAATCTAATCGAGGCTTTTAGTTTATAAAACTAAAAAGAAATTATTAATAATTTTTCTATTCTTTTTCACTATTCTTTTAATTTCACCCAAATTTACGAAAATTCTATTTTTTCTTTAAATATTTCCATTAGGATGCAAGTTATAACAAAATTTAATACAACAAGGTTGAATCATGAAAACAAAAAAATATTATATTATAATCTGTCTAGTGGCAATAATTTCTTTAAGTAGTGTAGTCTTTCAGAGTAAATTTTACTCTGCAAGTCAATCCAATGAATCAGGAGATCAATCTGGTTTTTTTGATTTTATTGATGTTGAACAACCCCGACTTTCTTCTACAAGTAATAGAGATATTATTAACACCATTCTTGACTCTAAATTACTTGAATACAATAATCTTGGATATTTTCCTCAGATTTATGAACCTTCATTACAATCAACGTATCATGCCCTCTACATTCTTGATGCGATTGGAAAACTTAACGAAATCAATCCTTTAAAAATCATTAATTATATAATGTCTCATTACGAAGAGAGTTCAAACAGATTTATGGATAGATTGGCATATCGATATTTAGATACTGATTTTTCTAAGACATATTTTCCTCTAAATTCTATCTTAGAGGTAAATTGCTATGCTATTCTTTCTTTAAATATATTTAAGAGCCTAGGTTTGATTGATACTCAAGAGATTATTGACTTTATTTGGGATTGTTATAATCCTGAAACGAGTGGTTTTATTGGACAGCCTTATGGATCAGGATTAGAAGATGGGTTTAAAGTTGCAACCGTAGATAATACCTATTTTGCAGTAGAAACACTCAATTTATTGATGGATGACTGGACAGGATATTCATCTGAACGAGATGATATTATTCAATTTATAAATGATCTACAATATCCTGGAGGATTTGGCTGGATGGGAGGTGGTTTTCAAAATGATGACGATACTTTTGTTGATACATTATTTCCTTTTTTTGAACCCAATCTATTATCATCTTATTACTGTATAAAAACATTAGAAATCTTTGGTATGGTAGATAGTATTAATGTGGCTGATTTTCACCAATTTCTTGATAATCTTTATGATTCCAAGTATCATTACTTTCGAATATCTGAATGGGACTATAGCGCAAACTACACGAACATAGTTGCTACGGCCTTAGCCTTAGAACTTTCTGATATCACTGCTTATGTAAATATTGATAGGGAGGGTGTACTTTCATTTATTAACGAGAATCGTAATTCTATTGGAAATTGGGATCAATCCACGAGAGTTGAGATCCATGAATTAATTGACACATTTCAAATTATCCGATCTTTGCAAAATAGAAATGAAGTTTCTCAGTTCTCAGTGGAAGAGAAAAATCAAATAGGATATGCAACTCTAATGTATAATTCTTATAGGGGGTATTCACCACTTTCAGAAGATTATACTTCTATGAATTATTTAAATACGATAACTTCTTCATTTTCTTTATTTGATAGAGTTTCGGATTTAGAGATTCAAGAGCTTTATACACGTATTAAGAACTCTTATATTGATTTAGTCGATTCTGGAATAAGTCGATATTTTTATGGTTACGTCTTAGATGAAACTGAGATATGCTGGTTCCGATCTCATCCAATTGAATATTATACCTTAGGTCATAAAAATTACATAGAAGATATCTCTCAATTAAACTCTCATGAATCAACATATTACGCATTAGAATCTATGGAAAAACTACTTAAGTTGGATGATTTTGCAACAGAATTTGATCTTATGAATCTAGTAAGCGATATCGTTGATACTCAATTCTTAAATGATTCCTATTATGAGAATCATGGGGGATTTTCACCGATTTTGAAATATAGTGTTGACCGATCGGATTATCTTAATACAATGATCTATTGTGAATATGCTTTTTATGCACTACGATGTTTGGAGATCCTTTCGAATTTTCTCTCTCTTGATATTGGAGATTTAGGGGTTGACATCCCAGCGTTATACACATATCTTGAGAGAAACATCATTGAAACCACTTTCGATCTTTATTTCAATCCAAGTTATACTTCAAATGTTGAAACAATCCTGCAAAATACTTATTACATGATTTACATCCTGAAAATGTTAAACCTATATGATAAAGATACCGATAAAATTAAACATTATGTAGAAAATAATCTTAACTACAATAATATTAAGAACATTTATTTTTGCTATAAGATCTCTGAACTTTTAGACTTAGATATTAGTTTTGATTATGATTTAACTCAAAATTTGGTTCAAAGCATCTATTCTGAAGAATTAGAAGAATTTTACTTAACACCTGATAAAAACAACATAGAACAAGATGTTATTTTATGGATATCTGAAATGGCGAAGAATAGTCAAATTGCAATTGATGCTCAATATTCTAGTGTAGTACAATTAGGTGGTATTAACCATATGGAAGCATCCCTATCTAATCTTGTACTAAAAGATTTTGGATCAGATATTACCTTTAAGTTTGAAAGCAACCAACTAGGTACTACTAATTTTATTAAACTAGCAGATAATACTTATGTTGCAAATGTACCAATACCAGTGGTTCCTGAGAATTATCCTACAATTGAAGGTGTATTATGCGCCTATGAAGGAGTAGAGAAAAAAGCTGAATATGAGATTG
>JBHLPN010000392.1:0-2833 GCA_048939445.1 Promethearchaeota archaeon
GCCTTTCCAATGATTATACATCCAACCCGATGTACCAATCAAAGCTTTAACATTACTATTATTCATAAAACTCAAGTCCTAATAACTTAAACCAGAAAATCCAGATTTTATTTTATCAAATTATATTTTGTGAAACTTTCTTTTAATAATTTTTAATAATATTAAATCCAAATAATAATATAAAAGAGGTTTATTAAATTGAAAGTTCTAATAGTTTATGATACAAAATATGGAAATACTGAAAAAGTAGGCAAATTAATAGCAGAAGGAATCACTTCTACTGAGGGTAATGAAGTTATAGTTAATAATGTAAAAGATGTAAAACTTAAAAAAGAAGCTTCCTATGACTTAATTTTAATAGGATCTCCGAATCATTTTGGGCGTCATATTGGGTCGGTAAAGAAATTTATCAATAAACTTCCACAATCTCAATTAAAGGTAAATGCTTATGCTGTATTTGATACCTACATAACAGCTGATTTTGAAAAAGCTGTCAAAAAGATGGAGAAACAGATCAGTGAATTGATGCCGGATTTAACAAAAGCAAGTCCAGGATTGTCTATAAAAGTTGAAGGTACAGGAGCTTCAAAAGGTCCTATAGTTAGTGAGGATCTTCCAAAATGCAAAGAATTCGGAATCAAATTAGTAAAAGGATACAAATCCTTATAAGTATAAGAAAGTATAGGATAAACGGTGTTCCTGCTTTCATTGTTGAAGATAGGCTAATTTATGGAGCTCAGCCTTATAAGGTTTTTAAAAAAGTTATTAATAAAATATTGGATGAGAAATCAGAAGAAAATTAAATTACTAATGTTTCTTACTCAATGTGTATACTCTTTTTCATAATATCTGGTCTATTAAACTTTACACTAACAAATTCTTATAAATACACAAAAAATTTAGTGCATATTAAAAGTATTTTTAGAAAGAGAGATTTTTGTTATGAAAACGATAATACTCCATGGTAGTCCAAGAAAAAATCAAAATTCAGACACTTTAGTTGATTACTTCATAAGAGGATTGAATAAAAATGGACATCACCAAGTAAAACATTTTTACACTAATGAATTAAATATTAAACCATGTCAAGGATGTCTAACATGCGCAACCTCAGCAAATCATAGCTGTGCGATAAAAGATGATATGGAACAAATTTATTCTGCTTATAAAAAAGCAAACACGATAGTTTTTGCCACTCCTATGTATTGGGGGTATATGACAGCTCAATTAAAAACAGTGTTCGATAGAATGGAAGCCCTTGCCTGGGAAGGTTTTGGAGACAAAACATTTGTAGTCATAATTACATATCGCCATCATTGTGAATCAACAGTTGCATTTTTTGAACGAATAGCGCCCTTTTTTAATATTAATTTATTCATAATTACATGTCGTACTTATAATAAAGATGAACAAAAAGATATTCCAATTATGATGTGCCAAGATCAATTAGAAGAAGCATATCAACTTGGAATTAACATAAGTAATAAAGAAAAAGAGAAGATTTCAAGTAAAAATGGTGCATAAGTATTAATAAAATATATTGTCCTAAGGTTTGTTCCTCTAAACATTAAATTTGTTTTCAAAATCATATAATCTTCTAATGTGTTCAACATACCACGCTAAATGATTATATTCTTTTCTATCATTATCCCAAGTTAACCTATGTAGGGAATCACCTATAATAATTATTTTCCTTTTCTTTTTCTTATTCTTTTTCTTAAATTTCATTTTTTCTATATCCATATTGGTTAGGATATATAAATGTATATAACGACTGATCAGTTAATATAGAATAACACGATTGTTTACGATTTTTTGTCATGACAAAATATTTTATATGGTTCAATTTCTTTTAAAGTATGATTTATTTGGATATTTATAACAAACCCTAATTTTTTTCTGTCAATTTACTTGATCTTCAGGTAGATTTATCTATAAATTTGATAAACCTGGAGTCCATGATCAGTGGATAATTCAAAATTTATAAAAATTTAGATTAAAAAAAATAAAAATTATAAATTTCCTAAATCTCTTAATAAAGGCATTATCATGAATTTCTGAAACCAATCTATGTTTGCTTAATATATTCAATAAAATTAAATTAATCCAAAGACTCGTTTTTATTATTTAATTTTTATAAACTTGAAAAATTATGTTGTAAAATTTTAGAGATAGTTAAAATGTATAATGAAAAAACTTGTCAACAGTGTGGTACCTGTCTTGAACAGTGTCCATTTTTACAATTACCTACAGCAAGTGCTAAAGAAGAAATTTCTAGAATGATTGAGACAAGAGTTTCGCAAAAAATAATTAAAAATTGTGCAAGTTGTTCTTATTGTAATATAATTTGTCCAACAGGGTCAAATCCATATTCACTTATAAGAGAAATACGATTAAAAAATTATCGTGAGAATGGTGTTAGATGCGTGGGACTTATAACTGAAGAGATTCCACATAATTTAATGTCAATAGCTTTAGAAATTAACACAGAGAAAAAACAACAAGAATTAAGTAAATATGAAAATCCTCCAAAAAGTAGCAAGATGTTTTATGTGGGATGTGGTATTCCCTATTGTTTTCCAGATCTAACCAAGACCAATTTATTAGGGGATCTACCCTTATTAGGGGGAATGAAGTATTGTTGTGGTGGTTATGTTCATTCTTATTTTGGTAAAGATGAAGCAAGGATAAAAGGATTAGAATTATACGAAAAATTTAAGACACTTGGAGTAAAAAAACTTATAACCTTCTGTCCAGGGTGTGATGCTATGATTAAAGGGGTTTATCCTTCAATTATAGAAGGATTTAATGTGGAAGGTCAAACTATCATTGA
>JBHLPN010000113.1:0-8955 GCA_048939445.1 Promethearchaeota archaeon
ATAATATTATTTGAATTGGCTTTAAAAATAAATTTTATTCATTTGATAAGACTTTAAAAGTAAAAGATTTCAATTTTTTCAGTAAGAATTTATTTGAATGCAGATTCCCTAAGGAGGGAAGCTATAACCAAAATCCTCTTAAACGTTTAGTTATAGCGTTAATTTCATCCGGAACTACTTCTATTTCTTTTCTTATCCAATCCGAAATCCATTTTTTTTTTGATTTAAACCTAGAGTCTAAAAAGATTATGGCCCCCTTGTCTTTTTCTTTTCGGATTGGTCTTCCGGCAGCTTGGTTTGCTCGTTGCATCGCAGGGTATAAATAGCCTAATAGCCATCCTTGCCCATAAAAGGCTTTATTATAATAATTTATTCGGGCATCTACTTCTGGTGTAAGAAGATGGTATGGGATACCTGCAATTATAACAGAATTCATATCATTGCCAGGAAAATCTTCCCCTTCAGAGTTTCTACCCCCACATACACCAAGTAATACAGCACCCTTTCCAGATTTACCCAAGTTTTTATAATTTTTTATCAATGCAGCATTTTTAGACCCTGACATTTCTGGTTCTTCAATATATAATTTTTTTTCATACAATTTAACAGTTTCCTCAAGACCGTTTAAAATTAAATCCTTTAAAATATCATATGAAGCACAAAAGATAGCCACATTAGCAGGAGTGCAGTCAATTACCTCTTCGATCTTTTCAATCATTTTTTTATACATCATAGGTGTTCTTTTTTTCAATTTTGTACTTATTCCTTCAATAATCAAAGCCTTGATATTTTTACTGTTAAAAGGAGAATTTGCGATTATTTCTTTATACCCTGTATATTTCCTATCTAAACCTGTTAGAGTTTTATATATATAAGGATTTACAGTTCCAGAAAGATTTATACAAGCATAAGTGTGTCTAAAGAGTGGAATTGTCACCTCACGAGGTTCTAATGCTACTATTTCTAATGAAATTGTATTTTCATTATTTTTCTTTAGTTTATGATAACAGAAGAAATATCTTTTAGATCTACATTTTTCTATCCATTTTTGCCAAAAATTCCCTAACATCCTCAGTCTATTTAGTTCAATTCTCTTTAATATTGGTAACCCTTGTAGAATAAAGTGTAACCTTTCAAGTTCAGCTGCTAGGTTGACATTTAAAGTCATATATATATTATTCAAAAAATCAAATGGATTGATTTTAATAATACTAGAATTGGGTAATTCTCTACTCTTTTGTTTAAGATGATCTATCAGGAAATTTATAAACTTGGTATATTGAGAAGGTATTACATTTGATTCTAGGTCTTGTAGGCATGAATTAAGAAAAGAGAGTGTTAGTTTATCAGATTTTACTTTTATTGCCATATCTATGACATTGTGACATTCATCTACCACAAGAATACAATCATCTAATGTAGTTCTTAATAAATTAAGAATTTGAAACCGGATATCAGGATTGAACATCCATTGAAAATTACATACTATTACTTGAGTATTGTTTAAGATATGCTTAGAAAAATAATAAGGACAATACTGCATTTCTTTACAATATTCAAATAATTCTTGAGCATCTCTAGGTTCTTTGAAGTAAGAAAGATCTTCAGAGTTTTCGTTTTTATGAAGCTCATTATAATAAATACAAGATTCATGGACTCTTAATTCATTACATGCAAGCATTGCATCCATAGGAGATAAATTAAAATCTAATAAGGCAGCATTTAAGCACATTTCAGTTCTTCCTCTTAGAGACAATCCACTTATAATTAAGTTGGGTTGATGAATTTTTTTGAGTTCATTAATAACTCGTGCAGATTGAGTATGAGTTCTACATAAATAAATAATTTTCAAACCTTTTTCATAAGCTAACGGGAGTAGAGCACATATAGCTATAATTGTTTTTCCAGTGCCGCTTGGTGCTATTAATAAAATATTTTTTTTTAATCGAGCATCCAATTCTATTTCACGAATGATCTCTTGTTGCTCCGATCGATAAGATTGATATGGGAAAAAATTCACATATGTTAGATTATTATCCATACTAGCTGTAAAACAAATTTTTAAATAATAAATAGTAGAAAATTGGAATTAAGGACTATTGAAAATTATGATATTATCTTTAGTTATAAAATTTGATAGAGTGACTATTTTTTATTGTACCAAAGATGTATAACAGGTTTTTCTTATATCTTTTCCACATAATAGTACTGCATTTTCCAAATTATTGAATAATTCTGAAGAATTAAATTTTGTTTTGTTTTGAATTATTTCCAAGACAGAATAGGTAATAAAAATTCTCTCATAATCTAGTTTAGAATAAAAAAGGGCTTCTCCTTCACAATTCGATAGAGAAGATTTTATTACAACACGTATTTTTAAGTAAGGTATATCTTCACTCTTCATGTCGTGAATTTCTCTTTTCTCTTTTCCACATTTCTCACATCGATACATTTTTGTTTTAGAACCATTTTTATAATTTATTCTTTCCCCATATAATCGTAGTAAATTGTGACAACTCGTACATTTTGGTAGCCAGCAATAAATGGAAACAAAATCATTTAAGTATATCTGTGCTAACCTAATTCTTTTCAAGAAATTTAAGAATTCCTGGGAGTATTTAATGTATCGTTGGTTTCTTAATAATTTATTCGGAAACACATCTTCGTTTAAATAGTCAAATCCGCATCGATATCCCAAATGAATCATCCTAGGTATAAGGTAACTAAGAATTTTTAAATCAGGATTATCTCTTAGCTTTTTATAAAGATCAATTCCTTCCTGATGTTGATTATTGATAGATAGACAATTATAACATGCTGTAAATGAATCATAGTAATTCTTCATTTCAAGATGGATTTGGCCGAGATTCACCCAAGCTTGACAAAAGTTTGAGTTCAAACTTAATGCTCTTTTGATGAGTTTTATCCCTTTTTCAATATAACCTTTTTTGTAATACACAAAACCTAAGTTATTATATGAATTTGGGAACTTTGGGTTTAATTTCATTGATTTAATACACAGATTAGTAGCTTTCTTTAAATCTTTCCTCTTTAGGTAAGTCCATCCGATAAAATTTAAAAGCTTGCCTTTTATTTTCGCGTTAGTCGATGGAAATAAGCTTAAAGCAGAATCGAAGATATCTAATGCTTGTTGATACTGCCCCATTCTAGTGAATATGGTGCCAAATAAAATAAGAACATCAATCGAGGAAGGATATAGTTTCAGAAGAATTATGCATAAATCTAGTGCTCCTCGAAGTTTTCCGTTATCAATTAATAGACCAATAATTTTTAAGATCAAAATTTTATTTTGAGAACTTGATTCTAAAATTAATTTACTAATATCAATTACAGCTTTATAGTTCTGAATTTCTATCATCCAATGGATTATTGTGTAGATATATTTAAACCCATGATTAGTTTCTAATAATTCTTCAATAAGATTAAGTATTTTAGAATATTCTTTCCCACATTTAAGTGATCCTACAATAATTGTACGAATGAATCCCAAATTACCTTTTGGGTTAACCTTTATATACATTCTACATAAATCGATTGCTCCAGAATAATTTTCATACTTTAAGAACTCATTTATCACATCGTAGAAAATTTCATCGTTTGGATCAAATCTCAGATATAATTCACATAGATCAATTGCACTCTGATTTACATGAAGATTAATTAATGTAAAGATGATTTTTGGGATGAGAGTGATATTCTGATCAAATTGAAACACTTCATAGCATAATGCTACTAATTTTTCATATTTCTTGTTATTAATCAATTCGATAACAAGATTATGAAAGAGCTCTAAGTAATTGTATGAATTTTTGGTATTGATATACCCATTTTGAAATAAATAATCCACAATCGAGGATGTTTCAATCATGGTCTATTAAATGATTTTCAAAGAAATTAAAAAATTAAAATAAAAAATTTAAGTTTCAAATAATAAATCATATTGTGAAGGATTGATACCAAAAGTCCATGAGATTGCTTCTCGACAAGTTTGCATACTATTAGGAACACTTAAGAAGTAGTTCTTTCCTGTTGATGAATCTTTTACTCTGATATACCTAAATGTTGTAACCGAATTAGTTTTCCTTTTAGTTAATTCAATTAATAAGTTACCTTTATCTCTGTCAATTATTCTGACTGAGCCTTTTGCGTCATGATCTAAGTTTAAACTCTCCATATATTTCTTATTGCTTTCATGTAAAGCAATGTAGTATCCATGATCTTTCATTTAGCATTATCTCTTATTTAGCTTTACAAAATTTAATCTCTTACTATTTGTGTTCGTAAACCAGGACCTAAATACTCTCTTTGTCGTATCACTTGATAATTACCTGGTTCTAATTTAATAGGCAAGTGTTCATCATGAATTATTCTTGTTTCTTGGTCCGATTTTATATAAAGTAATTCAGAATTTAAGAGCTCAAATACGGTACCATCGACAAGAACATGCGCATGACCTGTTTCTTCTCCTTCTGCTACTACTTTATCAGGCTTTTCTTTCAAATGAGCTGGTAGATCCTCTATTTTTTTAAATAATATATCACCTTGTCTATATATTTTAAGTTCAGGTCGAGATGATAATCTGATCGTGTTATTTCGAGTAGAAGGCTTTGTATCAGATTTTTCTATGAATCTAAATGGATCCTTTTTTGAAGAATTGGAAAATACTTTTTCTAACTCATTGTTTGGTATTTCTGTCATACCTCTTAGGAAATTATTTTAATTTTTAAATATCAACAGTGAAAAAAATTTCTAGCACAATTCATATTTCTTTAAATTTTGATTAGATATCTGTTGTTATTTAATAATTCTTAGGTTTAAATAATAAAATTGTAAATTAATGATAATACACTCCTTTTAATCAATTTAGATTATAGAGAAATGGAAAAAGACAAAAAAATAGTACAAGCTTTCAATTTTGAGTTAGGCAAGAATTTCAATATAATGGATGGCTTACCAAATAATTCTCAAAATTACACTTGGTTATGCACAATTTGTAAAAAATCTCTGTTTTATCATCAAGAATTAGGTTGTTTTTTGCATAAAGGCAATAGGAACTATTGTTTTGAGCCAGAAACGATAGAACATAAAGTTATGAAAGCATATTGGTATTTAATGTTCCCAAAATTCAATCAGGTCTCTTTAAAAAAGCAAGAATTTAAAATAGGAGATCAGATTGCAGATGTATATTTCGAATTACATAATGGTAAGAAAGTTGTTATTGAATGTCAAAACTCTCAAATTAGTAAAAGAAAGCTTTTAGAACGAACAAAAAATTATACTCATAAAGGTATTTATGTTCTATGGATATTTAATGGACATGGAACATGTGTGTCTGACAGAAAGAATCCACGAAACAAAAATAAGGTGGGGGTATTAGGGATGGAAAAACGAGTCCATTCTTTATATGGTGGTCGTATATATTATATGAATGTATCAGGAAGGAAAATTATTGATTCACCATTTGTTCTTCATTTTTCCCCTTTTTTTAAGCATAAAAACTCGGAATATAATTATTTAGGATATGATAGATATTATAAGGATAAGCGGAGTGCTATACTTGGTAGAATGCCAAACTATAGCGTCTTATGCGTTGAGACTAAGGGATATAAATTAGCACGTTTCAAAGATAAGCATGTAAGTACTTTATGCACTGAATATATTATTTCTTGTATTAAGGAAATCTGTCAAAAAAGTTTATTAAACGGGAAAAATATCCATGATATAATTGAAATCCCTTTAACTTTAATAATATCTAAAATCAAAAACCGGTATGGATTTTATTTACCTCATTTATTATTAAAAAAGTCAAATAAAATTAAAAGAATAAGTTTAGAAAAGCAATTTGATGAAAATTACAATTTTAAAGATTTAATTAAAGTCCACATCTCTGATTATCTTTAACTATATATTGTGATTTTAGTGATGTTTAAAAATCTCAATTCTTACCATCTAATATGTCAATATCAAACAAGAAACAACTTTACAAGTATTCTATCCTTGGAAGTGTTATTTTAAGTAGTATTGGTGTTTTCATTTCCTACTTTATTAATTATTCCTTGATAGTAAAAGCATTTGTAGAGTATGAAGGGGCATTTCAGGTGGTTTTAACCATTTTACTTAGGATTTTACTCCTTTCGATAATCTCCATATATTTATTTAATAAATGGTTTAAACAAGAAGCACAATATTTATCTGATATTCCATTCTTATTAGGAATGTTTTTTATTATCCTTCTCTTCGGAAAAGCAGTTGATTTGCTTTGGGATCTTACCTTTCTAACATTCAGTGACGAATTAGTTTTACTATTTCTGAAATTCCGTTTCTTTATCATAATTTTTGAGGTAGCTCCACTAATTTACTTGGGATTTGAAATTGTGTTTTTTAGGCTAGAGGATAGATTTTCAAGATTAAAAGATAAAAGCTTTATGAATAAGCTTAGAATGATTATGATTGCGATCATAGTTGGAATTGAATCATGTGCGGTTATTATTGCTTCAAATAATACGACAATGGGCTTGCTTTTACCATATATAGTTATTCCTTCCTTACTTGGAATTGTCTATATTTTCTTTTTAGCATATCGATTAAATCGACTAAATGTAGTGAAGCCTGGAATCTTAACTATTGGATTCTTTTTATACTTGATATCAAACATATTTCGACCACTTATGCAGAATATTTTAGGAGAGGCAGCAAGTTATATCATAATTACCGAATTAGTAGATATTTTTGTATTTCTACTAATTTTTATTGGATTATACAAGCAAAAATAAGGATGATGAGGTAAGAATTAAATTATTTATTATATCAGGACTGATTTAATTCGGTTCTTCATTGATCCGAATAATTAAAACACAATCTAATACTTAAATACTTAATTTTTTAATTATAAATCTTGGAAAGAGAATTAATTTATGACATATCAATTAGATAGTTATTGTGGGCTTTATTGTGGCGCATGTTTTGTTATGACTGCCTACAAACAGAATCGGACTGATTGTATACCTGATAAATGGGGTAGCCAAATTCATGGTAAAGAATTGAAATGCTATGGTTGTAAAAGTAATATAATATTTGAAAATTGTCGGAAATGTGGTATTCGTAATTGTGCTCAAACAAAAAGCGTAGAATTCTGTAATCAGTGTTCAGATTACCCTTGCGATAAATTTAAACGTATTGAATCATTCAACTTAGCTCATCATAATGTAGCTATTCATAGTTTAAAAACAATAGAAAAGGTTGGTGTCCAAACATGGTTAAATCAACAAAAGAAACGTTGGTTATGCACCAATTGCGGTTCCCCTTTCTCCTGGTATGAAGAAAATTGTTTTCAGTGTGGAAGAGAATTATTTAATAGTATTAAAGAAGAGAAGAAACTAAAATTCAAGAATTATTAAATATGGAAAGCGAAAAATAACGGAAAAATCAGTTAATCCTTATTTTTTTAGTTCCCATAGAATTTCTTCTAATATTTTTATAACCTTTTCTTTGTATGAAAGCTGTTCAGGATAATTATAGCTAAAATCTCTCCAATATGGACGTTTATGACCAATTTTGAATTTAATCCCTTTCATTGAGGTCATATATGAATTGTTATCAATTTTTGTGGCAATTTGATCAGCAATTATATACCAATGAAATTTTGTATTGATACTAGCACCAGTATTACTTGGAGCAGGATTAATTCTAGTCTTTATGCTAGCAAACCTAAAACTCCATTTATCAGGGGTTTCTTTGGTTTCAAACCAATTACCATCATTATATTTCCAATGATGAGAACCTCCTACACTCATCCCGGTGTATATTCTATTATTATATTTCTTGAGAGAATTATACATATCAATTTCATGATATATTTTGTTATACTATGATTTAAAAAAATAAGATTATATAAATACAATAAAAGTCTCAAAATTTATTGAAATTAAAAAAAAAAAGAGTTTTTTAATTTTTTTCAGCTTTTCCAATCATATGGTTTTGGCCCAGCAAAAATTAGAAATAACGCTGGGAGTAATACTGCTATGCCTCCCCACCACCACCAGCTAAAGATTTCAAGAAGTATTCCCCAAATAAGCATCCATGGTACTTTTGTACTTCCAAGTTTCAAGGTCCATCCATATAAACTATCCCAGTCTTTAGCTGCGCATTTGCTAGAAAATTTAGGTAAAATAATAACAACTGATATTACAGCAGTTAGAATTCCGCCAATAATTATCCAAATTCCCCAACCTACTAAGCTTGCTCCGAGACCAAAGGGGATAGCAGCAGCTGAAATCGCGGTAAAAAGCCCCCATAAAATTCCGAGAATGCCGTTTATAAGCCCTATTAACCAAGCAAATTTCCCGAGAGTTGATACCCAGGACGCATGGTTCCATTCTGAACTCACATTCTTTACCTCCAATCTTATTTTTAAAAAATGAATATTAGTTGTTTGTTTTATAACTAAAATTATTTAACATATTAATATGTAAAATGATTTATATAGTATTTAGGTAAAAGATCATATTCTTATTAGTTAAAAAATAGTAAAAAATCCGATTTATATTGTTAAAAAGTATTCAAATTCTTTTATTTAGAAGAGGATTTGAGAATTTCATCCACATAATACAGGCCAACTAGATTTCCTCGCCGTTCAAATTTTCTTGAAACTAATAAAATTATGACATGTTCATTCTCATCTAATAGTTTATTCTCAACTGCATGTATAACAGATTGCTCTATTATTTCTTCTGCATCCATATTAAAGAAATCTATGTTTTCAATATGAACCGGTTGTACAGCCCATACTAAACTTAACTCTCTTGCCGTTCTTTTAAACGGTGTCATGGCAATAATCGGCAATGGGGGGCGGTATTTCGCAATCATTCTAGCACCAAAACCTCTTCTTGTTATCACCAAGATTTTTCCTCTAAAATTCAATTCTTGCATTTCACT